>NZ_MDJR01000008.1 GCF_001730685.1 Caloranaerobacter ferrireducens
TCGTCCTGAGCCAGGATCAAACTCTCAAGAAAAAAATTATCTGTATTTCAACCTCAAAAGAATCCTGTCTCCGCACTGTTCAGTTTTCAAAGACCAAACTCATTTTTCTTTGTCGACTTTTGCCGCCGACTCTTAATACTATAGCAGATTTATTTCATCATGTCAAGAACTTTTTTTGCTTTTTTTCTTTTGTCTTTTCCTCAACGGCAAGAAATAATTTACCACAAAACTTTTCATTAGTCAAGAACATTTTTCAGATTTTTATAATATCACAAAATAATAATGAATAAGATATATTAAATATTCTTTCTGTATTTATTATCTCGCTTTTGGGAAAACTTGTACGTAAAAGATTATTTGTCAGGAGGATAGAGTATGTTCTTCCAAATCAATCGTAATAAGAATAGTGTAAATTCTTTTTCGCCTTATGCAGTAAGTGAATTTAGTAAAATTATTTTAGAATACCTAAACAAATACTACAATAAAAATTATAAAGAACTAGTTATTGTATGTATAGGAACAGACAGATCAACTGGAGATAGTTTAGGCCCTTTAGTAGGATACAAACTCTCACCTCTCTTCAGAAAATATAGTAAAGTACATCTACTGGGTACCTTAGATAATCCTGTGCATGCAAAAAATCTTAAAGAAAATATTAATGTTATAAAAAATACATTCGATAATCCTTTTGTAATTGCTATAGATGCTTGTTTAGGGAATATTGATAGAATAGGTTATGTAAAAGTCGAAAAAGGTCCACTAAAACCAGGAGCTGGAGTAAATAAAAATTTGCCTGAAATAGGTAATATTCATATAACAGGAATAGTAAACATTAGTGGATTTATGGAGTATATTGTACTACAAAACACTAGACTAAGCATTGTAATGAAAATGGCAGATGTCATATCAAAGTCTATTTATCTAAGCTATATTCAATTTTATAAAGATAATAGCCAAACAATACATAATTAAAAGCCCATCATTCAAATAATGGGCTGTACAACCTATTATTTATAATATACTCTATTTCTTCTAATGTTTTACCAGTTGCATTAATTAAAAGTACCTCTTTATTTCTATCTATCTCAAATCCTGCATCCATACTGATAAATCTATCCATATAAGGTATACTGTAACCATCAGCCATATATATTATTGCTTCTACTTCTTTATTTTCATTAATATCATACACTTCATAACCTTTACTTTTTAGGCTATTCTTTAAATCATCAAGTCCTTTTTGAATAGCTATTTTTTTTGCCATAAGAAAACACCCCCAGAATACTCATTTAAAATTAGTATCTTCTGTAAGGGTGTTTTTATTCTCTTACTGAGCTATAACTTCTATGCTTCTTCTTTCTATTGTAAATATTATCTCATCATCAACATCAAATATTTCTCCATCTATATTTAAACTTATTGGATTACACATATTTACTTTTACTTCTTTAGATTTGTAAAATTGAACATATTTTTTAAATTCACCATGTTTACCTTTAAATATAGACGGAAATAGTAATAATAACTTTAATTTAGGAATCTTTTTTATAAAACAAATTTCAGAGAGGCCATCATCTTCTACAGCATCAGGGCATATTGCCATGCCTCCCCCATAATATTTACCGTTTCCAACAGCTATAAGGAGAATCTCATCATTAATTTCCCTATCATCAAGTTTTACCTTAATCTTCTTACACTTATAAGATATAAGTGTTACTAACAAACCCACCGTATAAGCAAATTTACTTTTAACATATCTTTTTATTTTCTCTGTATTTTTAACTATTTCAGCATCAAATCCAATACTTGCAACATTCAGAAATGGTTTACCATCAGCATACCCTAAATCGATGCTTTTAACTTTACGATTTATTATTAAATCTAAAGCATCTTTTATATTTTCAGGTATATTTAATGTTCTAGCTAAATCATTACCAGTACCACCAGGTACAATGCCTAATATACCTTTACCCATTTCAACTATTCCAATCATTACTTCATTAATAGTTCCATCTCCACCTACTGCCACAATAATATCAAATCCATCTTCAAGTACATTTTTAGTGATTTCTATTGCTTCCTTAGGTCTTGTAGTTTCAATAATTTTATATTTAATATCAGTTTTTTTCATTTTTTCTTCAATGTAAGGTATTAAGCTTTTAGCCCTATTTTTCCCAGCAACTGGATTTACAACAAAACACACGCTCAAAACATACCACCCAACTTTTATATGCTTTCTAGACTCTTTGAAATACCCTGTTTTTTTGCTATTTCTATAGCCTGTATTTCTTCATCCGAAAGTGTGTAATTAGATTTACCATTAAATATAGGCTTTGCATAAGTATTACATTCGTTTCTACCAAATAAACTTGATATTACAAAACCATTAAGATTATCATCTAATAGAGCTACTGAAAAACTTAAATCGCTTCCTACATCATTAAAAGCATTATACCTTACAAAACCTACTTTTTGTACTGCAAATTTCAATTTGCTATCTAGTTCCTCACACATACTTTTGATAGCTTCTGTCTCTTTTTTCATATCTTTAACTTCATCAATATACTCAAAAATCAAATCCTCTAAAGAAGCTTCGTCAACACCTTCAACAAGTCTATTGTATTTTTTTGTAATAGAAGAAATTCTTATCTGACTAATAATATTTAGTAATAACAAAAATATTACTCCAACTGTTAGAAAAATAATTATTTGATTACTATACTGCGCAATTATTTCTTCCATAACTTACAGACCCCCTTTATGTTACGATATGGTTAATATTCGTTAATTATCTTTAAATTCCTTCAAAAATTATATTTCCTTTGCTATTTCTCTTATTGCTTTTATTGCTTCTTCAATATCCTCATGTGTATTAAAGTAACCAATACTAAATCTTACAACTCCTTGTTCAAATGTACCTATCGTCTTATGAGCCAAAGGAGCACAATGAAGTCCTGGTCTAACGGCTATATTAAAAACTCTATCTAAAATATAACTTACCTCAGATGAATCCTCTTCACCAAGATTAATAGATACAACTGGGGCCTGTTTCTTTACATCACAAGGTCCATAAATTTTTACTTTATCTATTTCTTTAAGCTCTTCTATAAAATACTCTGTTAACTCTTCTTCATGTTTTCTTATATTATCAATACCTGTTTTTAAGATGAATTTAATTCCTGCTCCTAATCCTACTATCCCAGGCGTATTTGGTGTGCCACTTTCAAATTTATCTGGTAACATCTCAGGCTGTATTAAAGATTCAGATCTACTACCTGTTCCTCCCTCTTTCATTTGCATTACATCTATTCCTTCTCTTATATAAATTCCACCAGTTCCTTGCGGCCCTAATAAGCTTTTATGCCCAGGAAACACAAGAATATCTATATTCATATTTTTTACATCAATATCATATACTCCAGCAGTCTGTGCAGCATCTACCATGTAAAGTAACCCATTTTTATGTGCTATTTTACTTATTTCATCTATAGGAAATAAAGTCCCAGTAACATTAGAAGCATGAGTGGTAATTATCATTTTAGTATTTTGTCTAATATTTTTTTCAATGTCTTTTATATCTATCATTCCAGTCTTATCGCATTGGATTATGGTAGTTTCTACTCCTATATTTTCTAAAGCTTTAAGCGGTCTTAATACCGAATTATGTTCCATAGAAGTTGTTATGACATGATCACCTGATTTCAAAATGCCTTTAATCCCAAGATTAAGACCTTCTGTAGCATTTGATGTAAATATTATATTCATTGGATTTTCAATATTAAATAACTTACTTAAAAGTTCCCTTGTTTCATATATAGCTCTACCAGCTTTTAGAGCTAACTTATGTCCAGATCTACCAGGATTAGCTCCAAATTCTTTCATAGATTCTAGCATAGCTTGATAAACTTCTTCTGGTTTTGGAAAAGTAGTTGCAGCATTATCTAAATAAATCAAATCACTCACCTCCAAATAAATGACAATTTAATTATAACATATTAGAATATAAGTATATTAAAAATATGCTGAGCTTGTTGATAAAGTTAATCTTTAAAAAATATATGAAAATAACAAAATCTTCAATTTAAATAAATCAAGGAAGATTTTGTTGAAATCCATTTCGGAAATTATATTTTAAATTACCACAATTTAATAAGGTTAATAATTTCCTTATGGATTATAAAAGTGAATGCTTGAAAGAATTTAATTTTCTCTTTCGCATGAGCGTTATTTTCATGAATATTTATTTTGTCTACAAGCTCTAAATACATTAAAAATACTTTGTTATTTATAAATCCTCTTATTTAAAGAATTATATTCCTTAAACAAGAGGATTATCCTAAGAATATCTATTCTACATCGCAAATTTTAATAAATTGAAATTTTGATACATCAAATAATCCCATATCAGTAACCTTAATTTCAGGAATAACAGGCAAAGCTAAAAAAGATAATGTCATAAACGGATCTATATCGTTATTTACACCAAGTTTGTTATAGGCTAAATCTAACATTTCTTTTAATGTAACATTTACTTCTTCCATCGATTTATTTGACATAATACCAGCTATAGGTAACGGTAATGTCTTAAGAACTTCTCCTTTAGAACATATAGTAATCCCACCACCTACTCTGACAACTTCTTTTATAGCTAATAACATATCTTCATCATTATCTCCAATAACAATTAAATTATGTGAATCGTGTGCTATTGTTGATGCGATAGCACCATTTGTCAATTTAAAATTTTCAACCAGACCTAATCCAATATTCCCTGTTGCTTTATGTCTTTCTATGACAGCAATTTTCAATATATCTAAGTTTTTATGATGTTTAAAATATCCTTTTTCCGTTTCTACTTTCCTTATAACCTTTTCTGTAACAAGACTATGTGGTAATAATCTAATAACATTAGCTATATCTCCTTTAAGCTCTATTTTTAAATCTTCTTTTCTAACTTCTTTTGTTCTAACAGTATCAGTAACTTTTGATACATCCACGGCTTTTACTTTAAACAATGGTACATTATTTTTTGCTACCAAAACACCATTTTTAAAGACCTGAACTACATTAAATTTTTCCAAATCATCTATTACAATAATGTCTGCCACATAACCTGGTGCTATAGCTCCAATTTCTTTTAGTTTATAACACTCTGCAGCATTTATTGTAGCCATCTTAATTGCAGAAATCGGATCTAATCCCATCTTTATAGACAATCTTACATTATTATCTATATGTCCTAACGTTAAAATATCCTCTGGATGTTTATCATCTGTACAAAATAAACATCTTCTTAAATTCTCTTTTGTTACTCCTCTGATAAGAGTTTCTAAATTTCTAGCAGCTGAACCCTCTCTTATTAATATATACATTCCTAATCTTAATCTGTTTATCATCTCTTCTATAGTTGAACATTCATGTTCTGTTCTAACTCCAGCTATTACATATGCATTTAAATCTTTACCACTTATATTCGGTCCATGTCCATCTATCAACTTACCTTTTACTATTTTAACCTTCTCTAAAGTATCTTCATCTCCCAAAATTACTGATGGATAATCCATTAATTCTCCTAAACCTAATATTCTTTCATCACAAATTAATTCTCTCAATTTATCTGCATCTAATATTGCTCCTGAATTTTCAAAAGAAGTAGCAGGTACACATGACGGGAGCATAAAAAATATATTAAGAGGAAGTTCCATACCTGAATTCATCATAAACTTTAAACCTTCTAATCCACATACATTTGCTATTTCATGCGGGTCAGCAATTATTGTTGTTGTACCTCTAGGAACTATAACTCTTGCAAATTCATTTGGAGTTACCATCGACGATTCAATATGTACATGACCATCAATCAATCCAGGAGCTACATATTTCCAGTTCAAATCTATTTCCTTTTCACCTTTATATTGACCTATTCCAACTATTTTCCCCGAATCTATTGCAATATCACCTTCAATTATTTCATGAGAAAACACATTAACTATTCTGCAATTTTTCAAAACCAACTCTGGCAGTTCCCTACCATAAGCTAAATCAATCATTCTCTTAATATTATCACTCATTACTAATCGCCCCCAAATTTTTCTCTTTCAATGCTTTAAGGAGCCTGTCTGGTGTAACTGGTATTTCTGTCATTCTAACTCCAACTGCATCATATATAGCATTGAGTATCGCTGGTGCCACTGGAATTGTTACTGGTTCACCTATACCTTTTGCTCCAAAAGGAGCAGTAGATTCTGGTTCCTCAATTATTACCTTTTCTATTTCTGGCATATCCATTGAAGTTGGTATTAAATAATTGGTAAAACTATTATTTTTAATTTCTCCGTTCTTCAATTTTAAATCTTCCATGAGAGCATAGCCTAACCCCATAGAAAATCCACCATCTATCTGCCCTTCAATTAATTTAGGATTGACAGCTTTACCGACATCCTGGGCAAATACTGCTTTTAATACTTCTACTTTACCTGTTTCAGTATCAACCTCAATTTCTACCGAACAAGCAGCAACAGTATATGGCCAATACGGAGCTCCTTGACCTGTTTCATCATCCATTTTTGTAGTTTGTGCTATAAATATGCCCTCTTTCTTAATATTTTCTTTAATACTACTTGCTAGTTCCTTAAAAGTTACAAATCTTTCAGAATAACTCTTTAAATATATTTTTTTATCTCTTGTTTCTAATCCTACTGTACTATTTAATCCTAGCCTCTTAGCAGCTATTTGAATTAACTCTTTCCTTAATTTTTCTACTGCTATTTTAACTGCATTACCCGTATTATAAGTCTGTCTGCTTGCAGCTGCAGTTCCAGAATCTGGAGTAATACTCGTATCTTCACAACTAAGTATAATATCTTTTACCTGTATACCAAGCACTTCAGCAGCCATTTGAAGCATAATAGTTTTTGCCCCTTGACCAACTTCAGTAGCCCCTACATATATCGCAATATTTCCATCTTTTCGTAATTCTGCAATAGCTCTAGAAACATCAGGAAAACCATTACCATAACCAGTCCCATAAAAAATACAAGCTATTCCCTTCCCCCTCTTTTTCATATAAAATCGCCCCCTATTTTTCATCTATTAAACCTATACGCCTAGCTACTTCTTCAATACATTTATTTAGAGGAAAACTTTCTGTAATTAACTGACCTGTAGCCGTTTTAGACCCAATTTTTAATATATTCTTCATTCTAAATTCTACAGGATCGATATTAAGTTTCTCAGCTAATATATCTATCTGCTGCTCATATGCTATAGGCACTTGAGTTGCACCAAACCCTCTCATTGCTCCACAAAAAGGATTATTGGTATATACTGCATAACTGTCTACTTTTACATTTGGAATCTCATAAGGTCCACAAGCATGAACTCCAGCCTTTCTCAAAACATTTATTGCCCATGATGCATAAGCTCCAGTATCTCCTACAATAGTTGCTTCCATTGCCAATAACTTGCCATTTTTATCAGCACCAGTCTTATATCTCATAACCATAGGATGCCGTTTCGAATGAGCAATAAAGGATTCATTTCTGCTATACACAGATTTCACAGGTCTACCCGTTAACTTAGTAGCTATTGCTAAATGAATTTGTAAAGTTATATCTTCTCTCCCTCCAAAAGCTCCACCAACTGCAGGATTGATTATTTTTACTTTTTCTTCAGGTACACCCAAAGCCTCTGCTACCTCTAATCGATCCCAATGAGGATACTGTGTTGAAACACAAACCACAATAGTTCCATCATCTTCTGTATAAGCTACACCTGCTTCTGGCTGCAAAAAAGCGTGTTCAACCATTGAACTAATATATTCATTCTCTACTATAACCTCACATTGTCCAAATGCTTTGTCTACATCACCTTTTCTCAATTTATAGTGATATATAATATTACTCTCACCATGAACTTTTGGCGATTCTTCTTTCATAGCTTCTATTGGATCAAAAACTGCCTCAATCTCTTCATATTGTACATCAATAGCCTCTAAAGCTATCTGTGCTATTTTTTCTGTAGTTGCTACAACAAAAGCTATAGGATCTCCGATTCTTCTTACTTTCTTTTCACAGAATACTTGATGGTCTTTAAATACAACACCGTGATAATTTTTCCCTGGAACATCTTTGTATGTAAGTATTTTTATTACGCCTTCTATTTTTTCAGCTTTAGTTGTATCTACTCTTATAAATGCATGTGGTTTTGTTGACCTTAAAGTTTTACCATAAAGCATACCATCCATATATATATCTTGAGGATAAACTGCTTTACCTGTAACTTTGGAGAGTCCATCTACTCTAATTACATCCTCTCCTATTACTCTATATTTCACTTATTTTCCCTCCTTTAACAAGTATGCAGATGCTTTTTCAATTGCATCTACAATCTTGTTATAGCCAGTACACCTACATAGGTTTCCTGATATAGCCTCCCTAATCTCTTGCCTTGATGGATTTGGGTTTTCATCAAGTAAAGCCTTTGCAGACATAATCATACCTGGTGTACAAAATCCACATTGTACAGCTCCTTCATCTAAAAAAGCCTTCTGTATAGGATGGAGGTCTTCTTCATTGCTTAAACCTTCAATTGTAATTATACGACTACCATCAGCTTGAAATGCCATTACTAAACATGAGCAAACAGCTTTTCCGTCCATAATTACTGTGCATGCTCCACATTCTCCCTCACCACAACCTTCCTTTGTTCCAGTAAGACCCAAAACATCTCTCAAAACATCTATAAGTCTCATATCTTCATCGATTTCAACGCTATAATCCTTGTAATTAATATTTAGGTTTATTTTCAACATAATCATCCCCTCTTTATTTGATAGTTGTTAAAATTAATTCCAGAGAATAATTTCAGTAATTCCTATTCCCTGCACTCTGTCCCCTGAACACTATTGTTTATTGCTTCTTTTAGAGCTTCCTTGAAAACTCCTTTAACTGCCTCACTTTTAAACTCAACAGTTAAACGACCAGCTAATCTTTTTTTAACAATTTGTTCGAATTTTATTGTTGAAGCTATTATTGTTTCTTCATTTAATCTTTTTCCTATCAAAAACAACTCTAATTCCCTCTCCCTTAAACCGTGTTTACCTAAAGCTCCAGATGCTATTCGTATATTTTTACATTTAAGTTCATCTTCTACTTCTAAAAATACACTAATACACATCCTAGATATCGCTAATGCTTTTCTTAATCCTAATTTACTAAAGCCCAACCCTTGATTTTTCAAAAGATTCTTGAATTTTATACTGTAAAGAAGCTCATTAGCTTTTATGTCCACTCTTCCCTTATCTTTTAAAACTTTTTCTAAAGATATTTCCCTTGTACCTTCAATATTTTTTATAACCAGTATTGAATCTAATGCCAGAAGCACTGGCACAACATCGGCAGCTGGAGAACCATTACAGATATTGCCACCGATAGTTCCTCTATTTCTTATTTGTGGGGAACCAACAGAATTAGCTGATTTTCTTAGACCCTCTAGCCTTTGACTTTTAATATGTTTAACTAATTCAGTAAATGTTACAACAGAACCGATCTCCATATACTCATCACTTTCTCTTATAAAAGACAATTCTTTTATAGTAGATATATCTATTAATACATTGTGTTTAAGCTTTTCATGCCTTAATTGTATTATCAAATCTGTTCCTCCAGCTATTAATTTACATTTATCTCCGTATTTATCTAAAAGCTTCAATACTTCATCAACAGCTTTAACTTTATAAACCTCATTTACCCCCATAACAATCCTCCTTTATATATAAAAGGGGAAGCTTAACTTCCCTCTTAACTTTCTACTCCAGCTAGATCTATCTGTTTTTTAATCATTCTATTTACATCATCTTTCAGAGATTTTTCATTTATTGTTAGAATTTTCCTATTTAGCATTACTATATTTCCATCAATAATTGTAGTATCTACATCTGTGGCTTTGGCAGAATATACTAATTGAGAGATAATATCTACATTATCAGTCGGATAGTTATGTATACTATCTAAATTTACAATAACAATATCAGCTATCTTACCAACTTCTAAACTACCTAGCTTATCTTCCATACACATAGCTTTAGCCCCACCTATTGTAGCAAGTTCAAATACTTTTTCCGAGGGCATTACAGTTGGATTTAATAACCTTGCCTTATGTATCAGAGCCGTTGTTCTCATCTCTTCAAACATGTCTAAATTATTATTACAAGGTGCACCATCAGCACCTAATGAAACAGCTACTCCCATTTCCAATAGTTCAGGTATTTTTGCAATTCCTGAAGCTAATTTTAAATTTGAATTTGGACAATGAGAAACTTTTGTACCAGTCTCAGCTAAAATTCTCATTTCCTCATCGTTTAGCCAAATACAATGAGCTAGTATTAGCTTCTCTCCAGTCAACCCTATCTTATCTAAATAAACTATGTTTCTCATTCCTCTATCCTTTTCTACTAATTCTATTTCTCCTCTGTTCTCAGATGCATGCGTATGTACCATAACATCAAATTCTTTTGCTAAGTCCCTTACTTTAATAAGTAATTCTTCACTACAGGATACTACAAACCTTGGAGCAAATGCATATTGAATTCTTCCATTCCCTTTTCCATGCCATTTTTTTAATAAGTTAACACTTTCTTTAATAGATTCATCTGTATTTTCCATTAAAGCATCAGGAACACCTTCACCATAATCCATCATACATTTACCTGTAGTAGCTCTAAAACCACTTTCATAAATAGCAGTAATCGCCGCATCAGTATAATTTACCGTCTCCATATCAATAATAGCAGTAGTACCACCTTTTATTAATTCTGCTATACCTAATTTAGCAGATATATAGTTAGATTCTTCTGTATGAGAAGCTTCTAACGGCCAAACTTTCTTTTTTAACCAATCTAATAACTCCAGATCGTCAGCTTGACCTCTAAATAAAGCTTGTGTTAAGTGTATATGAGTCTGTATAAGCCCTGGAATTATAATTTTACCTTCTGCATCTATTATTTGAGCTGCTTCTACCTCTATTTTAGGAGATATTTTAATAATCTTATTTCCTTCTACCAAAATATCGCCTTTTAATACTTCTCTTTCTTTATTCATAGTTACAATAATTCCATTTTTGATTAGCAATCTTTTCATGATTTTCCCCCTCATACGTTTAAAAAATAATTTTAGTTTTGCTCCCACAAAAGTGGGAGCAAAACGTTATACTAACAATTTTAACACAAATAATACTGCTAATATATACATAAGAGGTGATACTTCCTTGCCCCTACCAGTTAATAACTTCAATACAGCATATGATAAAATACCAAATACTAGACCTTCAGCAATACTATAAGTTAATGGCATCATTATAATTGTCAAAAACGCTGGTATAGCTTCTGTAAAGTCATTTAAATCAACCTTCATTATAGGTGACATCATAAATAAACCAACAATTATTAAAGCTGGAGCTGTTGCTGCAGCAGGAACAATGGTAAATAATGGAGCAAACAATAATGATAGTAAGAATAATATGCCAGTAGTCAATGCAGTTAAACCTGTTCTACCACCTTCTGCAACACCTGAAGCACTTTCTACATAAGTAGTTACAGTACTTGTACCTAAACATGCTCCTACAGTAGTTCCAACAGCATCTGCAAATAAAGCTTGTTTTGCTTTAGGTAGTTTACCATCTTTCTCTAACATATCAGCTTTAGATGCTACACCAACTAAAGTTCCAATTGTATCAAACATATCTACAAATAAGAATGTAAATAAAACAATTAACATATCTAAAGTAAACACCTTATCAAAAGCAAACTTAAATGCTATTGGTTTTAATGAAGGAGGTGCACTAATTATAGATTGAGGCATAGGAGTTACTCCTAATGGAATTCCTATTATTGTAGTAATTAAAATACCTATTAATAGTGCTCCTTTAACACCTCTAGCCAACAATATTCCTGATATAACTAAACCTATTAAAGCTAAAATAACAGTCGGATTCTTAATACTGCCTAAAGTTACTAAAGTTGCATCACTATTCACAACAATTCCTGCATTAACTAAGCCAATAAAAGCAATAAATAGACCAATACCAACACTAACAGCATGCTTTATATTTAATGGTATACAATTAAGTATCGCTTCTCTTATTTCAAATAGAGTAAGTATTATGAAAATAATACCTTCTAGTAATACAGCTGTTAATGCGAATTTCCATGAATATCCCATTGTTAAAACAACTGTATAAGCGAAAAATGCATTAAGTCCCATTCCAGGAGCTAAAGCAAATGGATAATTAGCATATAATGCCATTACCATAATAGCTATAAATGACGATAAAACTGTTGCTGTAAACACAGCTCCTTTATCCATACCTGCGTCACTTAAGATAAGCGGATTGACTACGAGTATATAAGCCATAGTCATAAATGTAGTGATGCCTGCAATAATTTCAGTTTTTACATTAGTATTATGTTCCTTTAGCTTGAAAGTTCTTTCTAAGAAGCCTTTCTCGGCTTGTAAATTAGTACTCAATACTACTCCCCCTTTTTTTATTAACCTTTTTGATTAAAAATTACTTCGTTATACCTCAATCTCACCTCCTTAAAAAATATCTATTCTAATACTGTTGGCAAAATTTCAAAATTATTAACATCTAAAAGTCCTCTGTCTGTTATTTTCCATTTAGGACTAGTTGATAATGATAGAAATGATAAATGCATAAATGGTGCATGCACTTCACAACCCAACTGATGTTTTACTACTCTTTCTAATTGAGATATTTTCTGACTTACTTCATGTCCTGTTAATTCATCAGTTATCAGTCCACCAACAGGTAGTCTTAACTCTTCTAAAATTCTCCCTCTATTTGCTACAGCGATTCCTCCGCCCATTTCTATAACTCTATTAACTGCTAAAGCCATATCTTTTATATTAGTACCTACAACTAAAATATTATGAGTATCATGTGCTATACTCTCAGCAAAAGCCCCCTGTTTTAATCCAAAACCTTTAACAAAAGTCTTTCCTATGCTTCCATTTCTTCCATATCTCTCTATACATGCCATTTCTAAAATATCTTTATTAATATCAGGCATAACTTTTCCATTTTGTACTTTTAACTCTTCTTCTAAGCTTCCTGTTAAGTTTTGATCAGGTATTAGCTCTATGCATCTTACTTTAACTTTGTTTCCAGATGCCTCAATTTCTAAATCTGCATCACTTATTAAATTACATTTTACAGATCTTTTAACGCTATCTGGGTATGTATACTTAGGCATATCTATTAATAACTTGCCATATGATGCTACTAATTTACCTTCAATAAATACTCCATCTACCTTCATTTCCTCCAAATCTCCGATTATAGCAATGTCAGCAAGTTTTCCCGGAGATAAAACTCCTCTATCTTCTAGTCCAAAATAAGTCGCTGGATTAATAGTTACCATTTGTATAGCTTCAACTGGGTCAACACCTTCTTTTATTGTTCTCCTAACAATTTCATTCATATGACCTAACTTTTCTAAATCTTCAGCAACCATATCATCCGTAGCTAGAATACATCTTCTTGAATCAAGTCTATCTTCAGTAACTGCACGTATACACTCAGCCATATTTTTTTGGGTAGACCCTTCTCTCATAAATACATATACACCTTGCCTTAACTTCTCTACGCATTCTTCTTTAGTCGTAGTTTCATGGCACGAACACTTACCCCCTGTAGAAATAATATGAGCAGCTAATTCTCTTCCAAATAACTCAGGAGCATTACCATCTACTATTTTCCCAATACTTTTAGCATATGTAGTTGATGCCAATAAATCTGTTATAACCTCAGGGGTATTCCTATAGACATGTCTAGCATTACTAAAACCTTGTAATTCTCCTATTCCTATTACATTCGGATAATTCAAAATCTCTTCCATATCTTTTGATGTGATATCATATCCTGCAGTCTCTAATCCTGGACAGTCTGGAGTTAATGCTGGTACGACTAGATGTACATGATTAGGCACTAAACTAGCTTCTTCAGCCATAGCCTTTATGCCTATTGGCCCTAATGCATTACCTATCTCATGCGGATCAGCAACTAAAGTAGTAGTACCAGAAGGTATAGATAATCTAGAAAACTCCGTTATTGTAAGCATACTGCTTTCAAAATGCATATGAGAATCTATAAAGCCAGGAGATAAATATTTTCCCTGAACGTCAATAACTAAAGTATCCGGTCCAATTAAATTATCAGCATCCCCCACCAACAGAATATATTTACCTTTAATAGCTATATCAGCAGTATAAATTTCTCTTGTTAATACATTAATAACATTTCCCCTATATAAAACAATATCAGCAGACTCCTTGTCAGACATCAAAACATCTATTAATTGCCTATACTCCATTGCTTGTTTAATTCTTAATGCATCCAACCTAGCCCTCCCCCTCTCTTCCTAGTCGCTCATATATTCCCTATATACATCAACATTATCAACAATACCAACTATAGCAGCGTCTATGGGAGCTTGTAACCTATCAGCAGCTATTCTTGCAGCAGCACCTCTTGAATAGATTACTATCTCGCCAATACCAGCACCTACAGTATCGACAGTAATTAATGGATTCCCAGAAGGCTTAAAATCAAGATTTAATGGCTGAGTCACCATTAATTTGCAACCTGTTAGTCTTTCATCTTTCCTCGTAGCAACTACGGTACCAATTACTCTTCCAATTTGCATTGTACCTCTCCTTTAGGTTATTTCTTTCTAATCTTTAATCCCAATTCTTTAGCTGTATCTTTAGCAAGTGGAGTAATAATAGTTCTAGCCGATACAATAATTTCCTTTTCTTTTTTGGCAATACTAATAACATCTTTTTCAGTTATAACACCTTCAAAGAAATTCACATCAGTCATCTTATCTTCATTAGTCTGAGTTTTCAAAGATTCAAAAGATTTATATGTCTTAAATTTATCAAGAATCTTCACTACAAAATCTTTTTTATCTACTTCTGTAACACCCATTTTAATTAGCTTATCTAAATAACCTTCTATCATTTCATCTAAAAAAGGATTTTTTGCTTTTGACCCCATTTTGGTTCTGCAATTTAAAAAATCAATAAAAACTGGTTTACTAAACCAAAGCATATGCCATATAAGGCTTGTAATAAAATCATCCTGCAAACCCATTACAAGCTTCGTTAAAGTATTTTGAGTCATCATAGGTACTATTACACCGTCAAATTTGTAAAAAACATCTAAGTTTGCTATCATAACATTATTAAATATTTTTTTCGGACCCAATCGTGACTTTAAAACATCCATTCCAATAATCTCTTCAGCTACTTCTGATAAAACTACATCGTAAGTAAATCCATATCTTTTTAATTTGATTAACTTATCAACATAATCATTAAGACCTATGTTAGTCCCAGTAAATACTAGAGCCAAATGAACAGAATTAGTCTCTATAAAATTTTTTTCAGTTTCATCCTTTCTATCTTCATATATGTTACTTGTTTTTTTAAAAAGCTCATTTATTACACTTTTTGTAAATTCATATTTATCCATTTCAGCACCCCTTATTATCTATCACTGCTACCATAACATAATTATTATCAGGCTATTGATTAGCTTATTGTTTCTAACTAAAAAATAATTATGACTCATTAGGAGAGTATGGTAGCTAAAATGGGATGAAAACTATTCATTTTTTAATAATACTCTCTCAACTTCAGAATGAGGTCTTGGTATTACATGAACTGAATGCAACTCTCCAACTGCTCTTGCTGCCTCAGCACCAGCATCTGTTGCAGCCTTAACAGCACCTACGTCTCCTCTTACCATTACAGTAACTAATCCATAACCAATTTTTTCATAACCTACTAATGTAACATTTGCTGCTTTAACCATAGCATCAGCAGCTTCAATAGCTCCCACTAAACCTTTAGTTTCAACCATACCTAAAGCTTGACTCATATAAACTCCTCCTTTATTTATTTTCTTTTTTCTTATTTTTTGATTTATCCTTGATTTTGTTAGATTTTTTATCTTTCTCAAAGTTTTTCTTAAACTTTTCTATTAGTTTATCCACCTCTTCATGAGGTCTTGGTATTACATGATATGATAACACCGTACCAACTCTATTAGCTGCTGATACTCCTGCTTCAACACTAGCCTTCACAGCTGCAACCTCACCTGCTATTTGTATAGTCACACTAACGGCCTTACCAGCACCAATTACTTTCTCATATCCTACCAATGTAACATCAGCCGCCTTACTTGCCGCATCTAATGCAGTTATCGCTGTTGTTAAACCAACCGTTTCTATTAAACCTAATGCTTTTTTCAAAACTACACCTCACTTTCTTTTGGCTCTTTACTAGAATTACCATTTTCTTTTTTCTCTCTACTTTTGTTTTAGTTTTAATGATAATTCCTCTAAAGTTGTAATGGTACTTTTTCTATTTATAATACTGCTTTCTTTTTTATGAGTTTTTCTCGTTAAATCTTCTAATGTTATTTTATTCACTACTCCAGATCTATTTTGAGTATTGTTCTTCTTATGAAATATTTCTAAAAGTATCTGCTCCTCTCTCTTGTTAAGATTATGAGAAGTACTACTGTATGCCTTTAAATTAGCTTTATTTTTATTACCTGATTTTTCTAAAATATTGTTAAGAATTACATTCGTCAACGAATTTACCATGTTCTCACCACCACTAATACTCTAAAATCTTATCAACTTCTGTATGGGGCCTTGGTATCACATTTACCGATATAATTTCTGCAATTTGGCTAGCTGTTTCTTTAGCGTTTTCTACAGCTGCCTTAACAGCAGCAACTTCCCCTTCGACCATTACAGAAACTATGCCAGAACCAACAAATTCAAAATCTACTATTCTAACATCAGCTGATTTAACCATCGTATCTGCCGCTTGGATTGCAGCTACTAAACTCCTTGTTTCTACCATTCCCAATGCTTGTTTCATAATTTATACCACCTTTTTATTTAATATTGGGAAAATATTTTGTAATTTCTATATTTTCATATCTAGGAATCTTAGCCTTTTCAAAATCTACTCCCTTTTTTTCTAATGGTTTTGTTGCATCTATACCTATTTTATCGGTAGTCCCTTTATAATTATGCGATGGGTCTAATACAGAGCCATTAGCTCCTGAAATAATAACTAAATCTTTTGATGCTTGTACTCTAGTCGCTAAAATTCCTTCAACTTCACTTGTGTTAAATATATCAACATCATCATCTACAACAATTACATGCTTAAAATCATTATTGCATCCTAAAGCCGCTAAAATAGCGCTTTTCGCATCCCCTTCTTTCTTTTTGTTTATTGAAACTACTGCATGAAATCTATATCCTCCTCCGATTGTTACGTTAACATCCTTAACATCTACAAGCTTGCTTAAACTAGTATAAAGCTCAACCTCTCTAATTAACCCATTAGGTAAGTGTTCTTCTCTACAAGGGAATGATACTTGAAATATTGGATTATTTCTGTGCATTACAGCAGTTATCTCAATAATAGGATGAGAATTTGCTCCTCCATAGTATCCCATCAATTCACCAAACGGTCCTTCTATTTCTCTTTTTTTCGGAGGTATTATTCCCTCTAATACTATTTCAGCATATGCAGGAACTTCTAAATCTACTGTATGGCATTTTACTAACTCTAATGGTTCTCCTCTTAAAGCACTATCTATTTCGTATTTATCAACTCCGAAAAAATGACTGCTTACCTGAGATGCCAATAGAAATTCGTAATCATAACCTAAAATTATAGCAACCTCTAACGGTTTATTTTGATTTTCTAAATTCAATAGCTGGTCTTTGAGTTTAGGAGATGCTACAAGTATACTCAACCTGTTGCCACCATTAACTTGTAATCTTCTAACCGAAGTATACCTTTTATTAGTTTCTGGGTCTTTAATAACAATAATCCCTGCAGTTATATATGATGATGAATCTTTCTCATGAAATGTAGGTATAGGAAACATCCTTGGAATATCAATATTTCTAGTTATAATATTTTCTTTTACAGGACCTGTATTTAAAAGTCTAGTTGGTTTAGGATTGGCAATAGCATCTATTATTCTATAAATTCTATCACCATGAGTTAAGTTGAGCATATTGTAATATATATTTCTATCTCCAAACATTGCTCCTACAACAGGAATCCTATATCCTTTAACTTTACTAAATAGCATTGGTCTAGTGTTGGAATAATATTTTAGCACCGCTCCTAATTCATATTCTGGATCTACTTCTACATCACAGGTTAATAAGTTCCCGTTTTGTTTAAGCTTCTCCAAGCTGGCTCTTAACATTTGCCTTTCCATATTATCCCTCTTTTCTAATTTATTCTCCCCATCGCTTTATTAAATTGTGATTAATCTCAAATTGATCTAAAGTCCTACCTATAATCGAACTAACAATATCACTTATAGATTGGGGATGATTGTAAAAGCCTGGAGATGCAGGCAAAATAGTTACACCCATTCTCGAAAGTTTTAACATGTTCTCTAAATGTATAGCACTTAAAGGAGTTTCTCTAGTCACTAACACTAATCTTCTTCTCTCCTTTAATATTACATCAGCTGCTCTTGTTAAGAGGTTATCAGAAATACCATTCGCAATTGAAGCTAAACTTTTCATAGAACATGGTACAATTACCATTCCATCCGTTTTAAAAGAACCACTGGCAATTGGTGCAGCTAGATTTCTATTATCATGAAAATGAGTAGCTAACTCTTTAAGTTCATCTAAACTAATACCACATTCATGCTGCATTACATATTCTCCCATACTTGAAACTACTAAATGGGTTTCTACACCAAGTTCTTTCAATACCTTAAGAAGTCCTACTCCGTATATAGCACCACTTCCCCCTGTTATTCCAACTATCAATCTCATTCAGCTACCCCTCTTCCTAAGTCTTATGAAAAATTAGTCATTTGTCTGCCTCAATTGAGGCAGACAAATTCAAATTACTTAACTTTATTCTCTGTATCTCCTCCACCTATCCATGGGTCGATTCCCTTTTCCCACGCATCTATATATTCATCAATAGTCATAACCTTTGCAAATAAGCTCATATCCTTCAATCCATATTCGTGCATTTCTTCTGTTTTTGATGCACATCCATCACTTAATGCTATTACCTTATAAGCATGGTACAATGCATCAGATGCAGTACTTCTTACACATACATTAGTCCAAACACCAGTAACCACAACTGTATCAATATTCTCTTCCCTCAAATATAAATCTAAATCTGTATATGCAAAACCACTATGTCTTCTTTTTGGAACTATATATTCGTCTCCTTGAGGATAAAGCTCTTTTATAAAGTCTGACCCCCAAGTTCCCTTAACAGCATGAACAGGTCTTACTCTAAAATCTGCATCATTTTTTCTATGTGCTTCCTGTATATGCACCAATTGAACATCGTCACCTTCTCTATTTCTTACCCATTCAAATAGTCTCTGTAAGTTAGGAACTATTTTCTCTCCTCCTGGGCACCTTAATGGCGCTTTCTCTCCAATAAAATCATTTAACATATCTATAACTAATATAGCGTGTCTAGGCATTGCTATTTACCTCCTTAGAATTTTATTATTCTTTCTAATTTACCTTTGTTTTGTCTTTTTATAAACTTACCATAACCTTCACGACCTACAATACCTTCAGTATCATCATAAACAAGCTTACCGCGAACTACTGTTTTAACTGGCTTACCCTTTAACTTAAATCCATGGAACGGTGTATATTTAGCCATTGTATACATCTTATCTTTATCTATTGTCCATTCTTTTTCTAAATCTATAATTGTAAAGTCAGCATCAGAACCTATAAACATAGCACCTTTCTTAGGATATAAACCATAATGCTTAGCTGGATTCGTACTTAATACTTCTACTAATCTGCTTAATGAAAGTCTTCCCTTGTTATATCCTTCACTTATAATTACAGGTACCATTGTTTCTACACCTGGTATTCCAGGAAAAGCTGTCCAAATATTCATTCCTTCTGCTTCCTTTTCTGTAGGTATTTCGTATGGAGCATGGTCTGTCGCTATAAAGTCAACTCTTCCATCCTGTAATGCCTTCCACAATATTTCATTATCCTCTTTAGTTCTTAATGGAGGAGCTATCTTTGCAAATTGTTTAAACTCACTCATCGCATCCTTATAATTTAGTGTCAAATAGTGAGGACAAGTTTCAGCAGTTACATCTAGTCCTCGCTTCTTTGCTTCTCCTACTAAAATAGCTCCTATACCTGTACTCATGTGTACTATATGAAGCCTTGCACCTGTCTCCTCAGCAAAGCTTATTCCTAATTGAATAGCCACTTTTTCAGCTAAAGTCATTCTAGCCTCAGCCCATGCAGGTCCGTCCATACGACCTTCAGCTTGGAATTTCTTTACATAAAAATCACACATAGCAAAATTTTCTGCATGAATGCCTATTGGAAGACCAGTTTTAGCTACAGCTTTAAATGCTTCTAGCATTTCAGGATCTGTTACTCTAGGATAAGTTGGAACTGATGGTGTCATATATACTTTAAAAGCACATACCCCATAATCTGCCTGCTCCTCAACATTATGCAACCATCCATTTCTTACATCTTCTCCAGTAACTCCACCCCACATAGCATAGTCTACAATTGCTTTATCTTTTATAGCTTCTAGCTTATGCTCTAAGTTTTCTACACTTCTTACAGATGGAACTGAACAGCATGGCATATCTATTATTGTTGTTATACCGCCACTTGCTGCTGCAGATGTACCTGTAAGGAAATTCTCTCTATGTGTAAAACCAGGATCATTTATATGTGTATGTGAATCAATACATCCAGGTAATGTTAAGTGACCTTCTGCATCAATTATTTCCTTAGCATCAATACCATCTAAATCCTGCGTAAAACCTGCAATTTTTTCGTCTTTAACTAAAATATTAGTTAATATCGTATCATCCCCCTGTGGAATACGAGCATTTTTAATAATTACATCATACATTTTAAATCCCCCTTGTATTAATATTATTTAAACGGTTGCCAGCCAATGTAATACTTTATCATCAACTGACAACCAAAAGCTACCATCTATTGGCTATCAACTATTAAATATCGACTGGTATCTACTTCATCAAATGTGTCTCTAATATCTGCTCTTTTCT
The DNA here is from genome assembly GCF_001730685.1 of Caloranaerobacter ferrireducens. Lineage (NCBI taxonomy): Bacteria > Bacillati > Bacillota > Tissierellia > Tissierellales > Thermohalobacteraceae > Caloranaerobacter > Caloranaerobacter ferrireducens. Next base: position 21,181 of record NZ_MDJR01000008.1, read on the forward strand.
AAAATTCTCTAATCCTAAATAATACTCCAATGAATTTAATAAGTGTTCTAATTTAACCGGTCCTACTATTTCAGAACCAGTAACAGCTACTCCATATCTTGCCGCTTCCTGTTTAACAAAGTTATATGCTCTATAAAGTGGTGTTTGAGTGCAATCAAACATATTCATTGAAACAACTACACCAGATCTTTCTGGAAATTTGATACCAACTGCTCTAACTGTTGAAAAACCACCACTAGGTCCTCTTACTGCTTTTGCTATCTTCTTAGCAATACTTAAATCTTCAGTGGCCAAAAATACATTATATGCTGTCAATCCTTCTGTATCTGCACTAACAATTGTCGCACCTGCTGTTGGATGTAAAGCTGCAGGACCAATATCTGGCTTTCTTTCATCTGTATGGGCTACTTTTTTAAGCCCTTCATATTGTCCTTTCCTTATAAAAGATAAAGCCTTCCTTTTTTCACATCTTGCATTCTGTCCTGAAAAATAAACAGGTACTTTATATCTTTCAAAAATTTCTTTCCCAATCTCCTCTGCTAATTGCACACATTCCTCTAATGTAATATTTTTAAATGGAAATATTGGTATTGTATCCTGAGCACCAATTCTAGGATGAGTTCCTGTTTGTTCTTCCATATTTATCAATTCATATGATTTACCTGCCATATTAAGTAGTGCTTCTTTTAAAGGCTCTGGTTCACCAATTAATGTTACAACCGTTCTATTAAAATCATACTCTGGCTCATAACTAACTAATTTTACTCCTTCTACATTTCTTACTTGATCAACTATCGCTTCTATAACTTCTTTTCTTCTACCTTCACTAAAGTTAGGAACAGCTAATATGTACTTCTTTTCTTCTGACATCCCACATCCTCCTTACTTTTCAGTTAATTTATACTTTATTAAAATACTATTTCTTTTCATTGTTAACCATTCCACATATTAGTGCTATAACCTTTGTAGTTCTTTTACAAAACTTGTCTGTCCATTTGTATTTTTTATCCTTAGAATTTGTTATTTTTTTATAATTTTTTGAATAAGTATATATGTGCTTTCCCACAAATTGAAATATATGACTTGTGTAATTGTGTATTTTAAACAATTTCAAAGAATTTTTGATTTCTTTCTCATTTATACACTAACTAATTCAAAAAAATATAATAAAGGAATTTCTTCCCATAAGTGATATAATGAAAATGATCTATCCATTCCCAATTGAAACAATTTTCTATTTAGAATCTTCAAAAAGGGGGATTTCTACATGGGGCTTCGTTTAATTGATTTATCACAAGAAATTTATCAAGGCATGTCTGTTTTTCCAATGCATCAGAAAACTTTCATAATGACAAATATGACACATGAAGAAAACATGAAAACTACTGGAAGCAAAACTTTAGGTTTCTCTGCCAGAAATCTTTTAATCAGCGAGCACGGTGGAACACATAGTGATGCAGTATGGGAATATAAACCAACTGGAGATACTATTGATAAAATGCCATTAGAATATTTTTGGGGAAGTGCAATCTGTATAGATGTATCATTTGTACCTGAGAGCAGAATGATAGAACCAGAAGACTTAGAAAAAGCCGTTAAAAATTCCGGACAAGAAATAAAACCTGGAGATATTGTATTATTATATACAGGTCATTATGATAGAAACTTCGGTACAGATAAATGGCAAACTACATATACAGGTTTAAGCTATGAAGGAGCAAAATGGCTTGCTGAAAAAGGAGTAGTTAATATAGGTGTAGATGCACCTGCGATTGATCATCCTAAAGATTTGAATTTTTCTGGACATCTAGTTTGTGGTGAATACGATATAACAAACACAGAAAATTTATGCAATCTGGATAAAGTAGTAAATAAACGATTTTTATACTTTGGACTACCATTAAAAATAAGAGATGGATCAGGATCACCAATTAGAGCAGTCGCATTAGTTGAAGAGTAGGTAGTTTCTTTAAAAATAATGCCATTCATCCTCAACTAAAAAATGAGGATGAATGGCATTATTTAGTTCTGACACTAACTTTCAAATCGGATATTATTTTCGAGTTTAAAATTTTTTCATATATAAAAGTTGTTAATATCCCACTTAATCCTCCACTTACAGCAGACATTACTGCAACTACTATAAATATTTCTTTTTGTTTACCAAAAAATAATATGTACGATAAAGAAGCTCCTAGCAAATTAGCAACAGCTCCTGCTAAAATATTAACTATACAATCATTCTTAAATTTGACAGTTCGTAATACTATTTCAACACCTATCCCAGGAGGAATAAAAGTAAGAGCTTTAAGAATAAACATACCATTTAATGTAACTGCTAAAAACGCTTGTATTAAACAAAAAAGAATCACGGAAAAAGGCTTTTTTATTATTCTGTAAACTAATGTAAGCCACATCATATAATATACTCCTCCTATTATTCCTGCTGGAACATGAAAAGTAGCAGTAATAACAGAAGATACATAAAATACTGCTGGTTTTGATACGATAGATATCGTAGCAAGTAATGATATTATCAAAAGCTCCTTTAAAGTAAAACCTCTACTCAACTAGATCATCTCCCTTAATTATAATAATACCGCTTTCTCTAATATTCGGTAGATAAAAACCTCTCTCAGTTTTTATCAAATATTTAGATGCTATTTTATTAATAGTAACTATATCATTTATCTTAAAATAAAATCTTAAGAAATTAGTATATTCCTCAAAACTTTCAAATGGTTGTCCAAATTCTTCACAATGATTAATTAATTCAAAATTTATATTATAAAGTTGTAAATATTCTATTACATCATATACAGTTTCATTATGCTTACTTTTTATTTCGCAAAATTCTCCTATCCTAAAAGGATTACTTTCTAAACTTTTAGGTAGTACTAATACTAAATATTTCTTACAAAGAGCTTTCAGCTTTTTTATATTAGGAATAAATCCGTTTATATAACATAAAAATACCAAATCATATCTTAAAGAGAAATTATACTTTAACCAGTCAGCAACTAAAAAAGTTATATTATTTATGCCTAAATTTATACATTTATGCTTCAATCTATCAATAGCTAGTTTATTTATATCAACTGCTGTTCCAAATTTTGTATAATAAGAAAGACATATAGATAATTCACCCGTTCCACAACCTATGTCAATGAAAGTACTCTCTTTATCGATAATATGACTACATTTTGCTACTATTTTAGAATAAAATTCTGTTTCAATCACAGCCGTTTCAAACCATTTTAAATTATGCTTGTTCCAAACAAATGACATCTTAGCACTTCCTCAAATATACTCTTTATCTTTTTATACTGATTATCTCTATTTTCTTTATTTATTTCCAATATAAGTACATCATCTCTATTTCGAATATTATTTAGAAAAACTGTTTTTGTAGGTTTGATAACTCCAAATACAATTTTATGAGAATGTAAACATCTAAATACATATTCCTGAAACTTCAAAGCATTTGTTTCAAAAAAACCAAGTTCATCCATTATAATCACATCTTTTTTCGACTTTAAACTATCCTTAAGTATTCTTGCCCCTATACTATCAAAAATTTCAGGATAAGCTTCCCATCTATCATTTATTAATTTCCTTCCTATAAAATGAATTTTGTTATAATCTAACATTTCACTTTCATCTATAAGACTTTTTATGTGAAATCCTAGTAATTCACCCTGTTTTATATATGGCAAGGTTAGAAACCCAGAAGTTTTGATTCTTAGCTCTTTAATAATTTTTTTCAATATTGTACTTTTACCAGCATTAATATTACCTGTTAGAAAAATATTTTTTTTGATATCCACGTATTTATTCCTCACTTTGCAATATTTTTTTTATTTTCAAAGCTACCTCTAAGTTTAATCTGTCTTTTGCATTTTCTAAATCCATACCAGTTATATCCTTAATTCTTTGAATCCTATAAAGAATAGTATTATAATGTGTAAATAGTGCCTGAGACATTTTCTTAAGATTGCCATTGTATTCGAAATATGCTTCTAACGTTTTTACTAAATCTGTAGATTTTTTTATATCATATTCAACTAAACATTTAATAGTAGTATTATAAAATTTTATAAGTTCTTCTTTCAAAGAGTCATGACATAGTATTTTATATATACCTAAATCCTCAAAATTAACTACACAATTTTCATCTAAAATACCGCCTGCTCTGATAGCCTTAATTGTATCCATATAACTTTTATATGCATTCATTAAACCTATATATTCTCTGCCTATCCCCATTCTAAATTTAAATTTACCTAAGCTTTTTCTTAATAACTTTTCTACTTTATTACTAAATATCTCTAACTTTAAATCCATTTTTTCATTGTCATTAAAAGATAATAACACATATATGCTATCAGTCTTATTTGTAACAAGACCATTAATATTAATGTCTCCTATAAGTTTTTCTATTGAGTTTGCCAATCTAATAATTTTTTTTTGAAATGAATCATCAGATAATGCCGCATTTTCTGTATTTGTACTTCTATTAATACAAATTACTGCCATTACATATTTATTATCTCGATTTAGCTTAAATAAAACTGCTCTTTCTAAAGCTTTTTCTCTTCTTTTATTATCCAAAGATATTAAATCTTCTATAAATTCATATTTATGTCGATTTTCCACCTCCATTACTGATAATATTTTCAGAATTTCCAAAGCTATTGTAGTTGAAGCTGATTCTAAAACAGAAAAATCAAACCCGCCTAATGGAGTACTAGTAGACCATGTAAAAATATATCCATAAAGATGGTTTTTAACAATAATTGGCATAACCATTCTTTTTATGTACTTCCCTTTTATTAACTCTGTACTTTCATATAATTTATTATCTTTATATTTACTTAAAGATTCTTTATAAAATTTTTTTAGATTTTTTAAAAGTAAATTTTTAGTTTTATCGTCTTCGCAGTCAAATTTTATTATTGTTTTTTTAGGAAATTCTAAATCAACTAATACTGGATTTCTAACACTTTCATACACAACCTCAGTTATTTTCTCAATACTAAAATTACCCATCATTGCATTCATCAATTTTTCGTGTATTTTTTCTAATCTTTGAAGTAAAGATGCCTGTTTATTAAATATTTCTTTAAAAATCGGAGTCATAATATCTGAAAAAGGTGTAGCATAATAAAGATCAATAATTGGAAAATTTAATTTATCGGCTAATTCAATTACTTCTTTAGATAGAGATTTTATATAAGGATAAATTTTAATTCCTATGCCTGCTAATTTCTTCTCTGAACACTGTTTAATAAATTCTTTCTGCTCTATTACACTTTCTTTTCTAAAAGAATAAGCTGTTGTCAATAACAACTCTCCTTCATGAACCCAATCTAAAATGTCAGGGTCTGCCATAATATTAACTCTTGAAACAGTATTCTTTATACCTTTATAGCCAGCAATAAGCTTGCAATTTTTCATACAGTCCATTTTTAAAATATCTTCTAACAGAATACCATTTTGCCTAACCAATATACTACACCTCACTATTCTGAATTATGTTAATATTTTGACATCTTTGATTAATTTCCTTCTTATAGATTTAAAATAATATTTTCTAAATGAAAATAAGGAGGTAAAATACCTCCTTATTTTTAATTTATAAAATCTACAGCTTTCATCATTCTAATTAACATCGTAGCTGCTTCTGCTCTTGTTGCATTATCTTTGGGTACAAATGTATTGTAAGTTTTACCTGTGATTATACCTTCTTTTGAAGCTATTGCTACAGATTCCTTAGCCCAATTTGCTATAATAGATTTATCATCAAATTTATTTAACAATGTATTTAATTCATTATCATCCACTGTTATATTTCTGCCAGCTACTTTTAATGCTCTAGTAACCATAACTGCCATTTCTTCTCTACTTATAGTCTTATATGGTTTAAATGTACCATCATCATAGCCAGTAACTAATCCTTCATCAACTGCTGTGCTAACAACTTTTGCAAACCATTCTTTTCCTTCTATATCTGAAAAATTATTACTGCTTGTCTCATTAGTTTTCAAACCTAATGCTCTTACAAGAAGTGCTGCAAACTCTGCTCTTGTTATGTTTTCATTAGGTGCAAATTCATTTTCATTTTTCCCATTTATGATTAATTTTGAAGCTAATATCTCTATATTATCCTTAGCCCAATGATTTACAATATCTTCAAAAGTTTTTTGACTTTCAATTAATGTATAAATACTGTTACCTTTTCTTTTCAAATAAGCTACATAGTTTCCATTTTCATTTACAATTTTAGTTGGTACATGGATAAACATATTATTTTCTTCATCAAACACTACACCTACAACTTTATTTACATCTACTGTTGTATTTAGTGTAATTTTTCTAGTTATATATTTTGATTTAAAATTATTTATCTCTATTTTGTTCTGTTCACTAGCTGAAGCTTCTATTTTAAACTCTACAGGTGCAGTTAGCAACTTCATATTCTGTTTCTTAACAACATCCTCTATTTCGTTTATTACTTGCTTTGAAGGCTCTTTTATTATTATATCTATACTTATGTTTTCATCTTTTAGTACATTTTTGATCTCATCCATATCAATTACATCTACTGGTAAAATATATTCTGCCAAATTAGATTTAACTATTACTGACATATCATCATCTTTTTCTTTAAGAACATTTACTATACTGTAAGGTAATTTGATTTCAACATTTGATATTTCTTCTTCTATAATGTTAAAACTATTACTTGCTAAATTATTAATAGCTTCTAAAGTTTTCTGTTCATCATAGATTATCTGATTTATTATTATTCCATCTTCTAATACTTTCTCTTCTATAGATTTTTCACTGTCTTCTTGTATAAACTCTAAATTCTCTTCAGGATTTTGTGGTTCTTCTTGAATAATAGGTAGTGGTATTATTGGTATCTGTGGTTGTTCTTGTGGCTGCTCTTGAGTTTGTTCTTGTGGCTGCTCTTCCGATTGTTCCTGCTGATCTTCTTGTGTTTGTCCTTGATTTATTGTTTCATTTACAGTAAAAGTATCTGTAAAGCTTAAACCATTCCAAATAACAGTTATTGTGTAATCTCCAGCCTCAAGACCCTCAGGGAAATTAAATGTAAATTGAGTTGAATTTATTTCGCTATCACTTAGCGTAACCCCGCCATATCCAGAAATTGTTAAAGAAGGTTTTTTATCTGTTGTGTTAAAAGTCAACCCTTCCCCTGTTACTAACATTGTGAAAGAGCTATATCCAAAATCTTTTTCCTTAGGAGATATTGATATCGAACGAACAGCAATTAATATGCTTGTTTCAAACTCATCACCATTTCCATCAACTACTTTTATTGTATGTGTACCTTCTGTTAAATAGCTTTCATTTGGTATTGTAAAGTTCAATTGTGAAGTTGAAATAATGTTCACATTGCTGATTGGATTATTATCAATAGTTAAAGTTGTATTATCCTGAATAAAGTTTGTATTAATACCAGTTATAGTTATTTCTTTGTTTCCTAATTCATCCTTGTATACTGATGAAGGAGATATACTGCTAATTCCAGCAGTATTTACTTTTATTAACGAACTGCCTTGAACAACTTCATTTATTAAACTGCTAGATGTAGTTATCTTAATTCCATAATTTCCTTGCATTATTATAGTATTAGGAATTAAATTAAAAGTAAGTTTCGTATCGTTAATAACTTCTACATTAGAAATTGTAACCTCTGATATAGCTGTTTGCTGATCATCTAATATTTCTATTATAGGTATTGATTTTGAAAAATGAGTCATATCACCTATTACAGTTATAGTAATCGGTGTACTGCCCGCATTAACAATAGTATTTGGGGAAACCGATACTATTGTAGGTGAAGTTACAGTAAATTGATAAGTAGCTTTATCTGAGCTAGTATTGCTATCTCCATCAATATCTATTACAATTGTATAATTTCCTGCACTTAATCCTTCTTTTAATGAAAAGCTTAAATGCGTAGAATCTTCAACAACTACTGTTTCAGTTTTACCTGTTAACTCTTGAATTTCAACTGTTGTTGTTCCTTGCCTAAATAATGTGTTTGTTCCTGTTATTTCCACAGTCATTTTTTTATATCCTTCAGGTATATTATTTCCACTTACTACATCTGAAACAAATTCCACATTTGTTATTTGTGGTGCATCAACTGTAAAAGTATCCTCTACTATCTGGCTACCAGTCACGGCTCTAACATAATATGTCCCTACTGGTAATCCAGTTTCCAACTGAAAGCTTATATTAGTATTGTTAGATACATTTATATTCGAAATATAAGTTGCTGTTATGTCAGTACCACCACTATCAGGATTTCCATTATATAAATTTAATTGTGTTATTCCACTTGAAAAACTTGTATTAGTCCCTACTAAAACTAAATTATAAGGCGATATATACCCTGCAGGAATTTTATCTAAATCTAATCCTTGATACCGAAGTGAAGCTGATACAGAGTTTACTGATAAAGTCGTTTGCACTACTTCATTACCCGTACTAACTTCTACAGTATATACTCCTGGTTCCAAACCACTGTTTAGTGAAAATGATAAACTATTCTCATTATTAACAACTATACTACCCACAATGTTGCTTTTTCCTATAATACTAACTGTTGTTTGGGTTTGACTAAAACCTGTATTAACTCCAGTAACATTAATAGTAGTTGTAGAATAACCCTCGCTTATATTATTAGGTGAAATCGAAATAGATGGCGTTCCTCTTACTTCTAAAGCATTAACAGCAGTAATAATCTCATCATCTGTAGTAACTCGTATTGAATATGTCCCAGAAGGTAATCCGTCTTTCAATTTAAATGTTAAGTTTGTATTAGAATCTACTGATGTAATAAAATCTACATAATTCATTACTTGATTCTGACTGTCTAATATTTCAACTGAAGTTTTTCCTAAAGTAAAATTAGTATTAACTCCTGTAACAGTTATTTCTTGATTACTATAATCTTTTGCTAGACTCGTTGGTGAAATACTGCTAATTGAAGGATCCCCTATTGTTATAGTTCCAACATCATAAGTACCCTTAGGGTCTACTATTCTTATATCGTATACCCCATTTGCTAAACCTGCTCCTAAAGTAAAGCTAACTTCATCTGCAGTTGAAGTAACGCTACTAACTTGTGCAGTTTTAACTACTGACCCATTCTGCATTATATAAGGAGTGCTATTGCCTGCTGTAAATGAATTTAGTGATGTTATTGTAATCCTTTTAGGAAGAGATGAACTGCTTACAGCTTTTGGACTAATAGTAAAAGTAGATACAGCTTTAACGGTATTAAATACTGCAAATTGTGTAAAGATTATAGTAAAAATTATAGTAAAAGCCAGTAATTTATTTATAAAATACTTTTTCATATTTATTCTCACCTGTTTTTCACTCCCATCCTTTTAGAGTATAAAGATGATACTGTGGGCTAAGTAGCCCACAGTTAATATTATTGAAGTAAACTTAAGTCTATAATCCATTCTGATGGTGACTGTACATCATCTTCTGTTACAGTAACACTGTAGTTTAGAGGTGAATTAATAGTATAATATCTTTCTGACGTTGTTATATCAGTCACTGCCCATGTTGTTCCTGAATCAAGTTTAAAAGTAAACGTACCATCTTCTGATGTCTGTATCCATCTCTTTTCAACTGAAGTATCTATTACTCCATTAACAACTGGTTGAATTGCAACCCATACTTTTCCACTTAAACTTGTTCCATTTTGTTTAACTTGTCCGATTACCTTTTTCTTAGTTTCGTTATTAAAATCTATCACTATGTTAAGTTGAGTTTGTTCATCATTAACAATAAATTCTTGTTCGATTTCTGTCCAATATGAAGGTGTACCAAAGTTCTTAATTACATAATCTCCTGTTCTTAATCTAGTTTCAAATACATACTCACCATTGTTAGCACTCTTCAATTGAACAGGTACGTAATGTTTAGTTCCTTTCTTATCTAATTCAATATCTATCCAAGCTTCTTGGTCATTTAGTCCAGTATTTTTGATAATTATTGTAACGTTTGGTCCCGGCTCTTTGACTTCAACATGAGTCTGTTGACCTTCATTTACAGTAAACTCAGTATAAGGTTTATACCATATTCCATTACCAGATACAGCTATTACTTTATACAAACCTGGCTCCAATCTAATGCTAAACTGTCCATTTTCATCAACATTTACCCATTTAGTATAGTGCCAATAAATATCATCAGCGTTATAATACTTTTCTTCATTTATCCTTAATCCATCTAAAGTAAGTTGATTTCCTTCATTATCATATCTTGCAATTCCTATCCATCCGTAACTTAACACCTGTTCTTGTCCATCTATACTAGCTGTAACTGTACCTATAACGTTAGGTTCAGGTGGTGATACAACCAATTCACCATTAACTATATTTTCTGAATCAATTAAAGTTCCATCCTGACCTATAGTAAATCTAATATCAGTTTCATAGCTAAAATTATATCCGTATACGTTAACTACTTTATATTCACCTGGTTCTAAGTATATTTTGAATTTATACTCACCATCATAATTTTTATATTCAATCCAGTGTGCATTATCCCAATCATTTATACCTGCATCTACTGGTTTAATTGTTAACCATGCTTTATCAGTCACTTGATTTCCATATGAATCTTTAACTATACCTACAAGATTAGGAACTGGAGGCTTAATTTGCAATAATCCATTTTCTATTACTCCATCAACTGGTGAGCTTATATTCTCTCCTTCTACTGTAAATGGTATATATAATCTTTGCCATAAACCAGGTGCAGATATATTTGTTACTTTCCAATTACCATCATCTAGGCTCAGTTCAAAATACCCATCTTCATCAGTCTGAATCCATTTTACATTACTCCAGTCATGTTCTTTCGCACCTGCTGGTTTTATAGCTATATGAGTGTTAGCAAGAATATTTCCATTTTCATCTTTTACATATCCTCTAACATTCGGTTTTTGTTGTTTTACAATAAGTTCTCCATTAACTACATATTCATTTTCAACAAGATTACCCTGGTTATCTACTTCAAAGTTTATATTTAGCTGCATCCAAGTATCTTTTCCACCAGCTTCTACAACCTTATACTTACCAGGCTGTAATACTAAAGTAAATTGTCCATTTTGATCAGAATTAGCCCATTTATCATCCATCCAGTTGTCGTAATCTACTTCCCAATTATCATTTGCTGGTTTAATTCTCATCCATGAATTTTGAACTATTTCGAATTGTTCAGCTTCTTTGTTGTACTTCTTAACATAACCTATAACATTTGGTCTAATCTCTAAAGAAGATATATCTGCTAATTGACCATTAACAACCTTGAATTCATAATTCACGCTAACCCATTTACCATTTATCCAAGTATTATTTTCATTCCAATATCCTCTTGTAGAATAACCTGTTATCCTATAATCTCCATCATTTAATTTAATTGAAAACTCTCCATTGTCATTTGTATTTGTGCTAAACCATCTGTTGTAATAATAATCACTATTGTAAGCTATAGTACCATCATCATTAAATTCTTCATCTACTATTCGTTCAATATTAACCCATGCATCCACTTCTGGATTACCATCTTTATCCAAAATCCTACCTACTACATTTGGTACGTAATTTACATTCAGCTCATAAGTATCATTACCTGAATTATAGGTTATAATATCTGCATAATCAGATTTATTTAATGTAAATTCAATACCTAACTGTTTCCAGCCGCCTGGTGTGCTAACACCGATAATCTCATATCTGCCATCCTCAAGATATCCTATGAATTGACCAGTATTTGTCCCACTTGTATATTTAACATCCATCCATATCTCATATTTCCAAGGATTCTCTTTATAATCTTCATAATTAGGATCTTGTTCATCTAGTATTTTTCTAATACCAATTCCTACATAATCATTATTGGTAATGCTTATATCTCCGATATTAAGATTACCTTTAACATTCGGTCTTAGTACAATATTATCTGTTAAATCGTTGATAACAATTTTCTTATTAAAAGTTATCCTACGTTCTTTTGAGTAATCATAGTAATATTCTTCTTTGTCTAAACCATCATCAATTCTGTAAGAAATATCTCTAATAATATATTCTCCATCTTTTAAATTAAATCCAAAATATCCTTCTTCATCTGTTTCTGTTCCAAACCACTGAGTATAATCCGCTTTTTCAATACTAATAAATGCATTTGGTATTGGATTACCATCAAAATCTAATACTTGTCCACTAAAGTTTGGCTTAGGTGGTATTATTATTAAATCTAATGCAGGTGGCTCAATTAATATAGGATTATTTCTATCAGGATTAAGTTCTATATATTTTTTTGGTGTAGAAATTGCAAAAGCCTCATATATTTTAGCTTCATCTAAAAATACACTAAAGCTTCCATCTTCTTTTACATGTATCCATTTTTCATATTGCCAAGGTGCTTCTTTAAATTCTTCATCTGAAATACCATATTCTCTTAAGACCAACCAAACTTGATTAAAATCATCATCTTCACCTGCATATTGAGCTCTGCCATCAAAAGGTATTCCTTCATTAGTTTGAGCATCAATTTTCTTAAACACATATCCTTTAACATTATCCTGTGGTTTTTGAATTATTAGGTTAGTAACAGCCTCTCCATTCAGTGTAAGTCTTAATTCAAGATTTCCATCTTCATTAACTATATAAAATTTTATATTAACTTCTTGCCATATCTGTTCATTTGGATTCCATATACCTTTTACAAGATATTCTCCTTCTTCAAGATTTATTGCAAATTCACCATTTTCATTTACACCAAATCCCATATATTCGCTGAAAAATTCACCCTTTGTTGCATCAGGAAGTTTTTCTAAATCTACCCAAGCATTAGGTATCGGATTATTATCTTCATTTAAAACTTGTCCTAATACATTAGGCTGCTTTATAGTAATAACTACTTGCAGTTTATTATCTATAGTGTGTGATTCAGTTACTTCAAACTTATAATCCAAATCTTTCCAATGTCCGTCTATCTCATAACCATCAATCTTATATAAACCAGGTTCTAAATTCAAGTAAACCTTGCCGTCTTTATCTGTTTTTCTCCACTCTTCTATAGAGTTCTCTATTCCACGTATTGGAAGTCCATACCCTGATAAAGATGTTCCATCTTCATATACTAAAGAAATTACCACATTACTACTCTCTTCCTTTATATTATCTAAATCTATTACATAAGCATTTTCTCCAGTATAATTTGAATTTTCATCTAAAATTATTTTTAAATCCATATTCTCTACTTTTATTTTTTCATTAGTTTCTTCATTAAACGCCCATAACTCATAAAAATTATAAGCTCCAGGTAACAAATAGAATTCGAATGTACCTGTCTTAGTATATGAACCTGGTTCAACAATTTCGCCATTGTATTCAAAATTAAATTCTATTCCAGCTTCGCCTTTGTAAATTTGTCCATCTTGAGTTAGTTTTATCTCAAGATTTGGTGCTGGTAATTGTATATTTTCAAGTGGACTTTTATCATCAACTAACACTATCTTTCCATTTAAAACTTGAAATTGTTTATTTACAAAGTAAAGTCCTCCATTATCATTTTCATTAAAAATTTTGGACACAGCTGCAAGATAGTAATTGCCATCATCTAAAGCTATACCAAAGTTGCCAGATGGATCTGTCATTGTCTCATAAAAACCATCATTATCATCTACAATAACTATATGACCATTTTGTAGAGGATTACCTTTTTGGTCTATAATATTTCCGAATATATTGGTTAAAGGAAATATTATTTCTTTATTTAAATATGTGGATTCATCATTATTAACTGTAAATATATATTCCTCTTCAGGTTTTATATGAGTAAATCCTAGCTGTTTGCCAATAACTAAATACTCGCCAGGAGCAAGATGTATTGAGAAGCTTCCATCTTCATTTGTTTCAACAGTCTTTCCAAATATCCTAAATATTTCATCATTTTGTACATCTTTATCTTCTATATAAGATAAATAGCTAGTATCAATTATTAATAGTTTGTCTACATAGAACTCTCCATCTTCTCTATGAACATTGCCAAATACATTATCATCTGGAATTTGAATATCAAAATTAAATACTTCCCCATCAGCCATATATGGAACTTCTATAGTTTTATCAATGCTGATTGATTTTTCACCATTTTCATCCCAAATTTCTAAACTTACAGCCTTATATGTTCCAGGCTCTATCCATCTATCAAACATCCCATTTCCATCAATATGGATAAAATCCACATAATCATAAATACTTTCATATTCAAAATCAATCATTGATAAATCTAAATCTTCTGGTACTAAAATAATTTCAGCACCTTCTATATCGGATAATATACTTCCTTGTTGATCGATTACATTTCCTTTAATATGAATATCCATATGAAATTCAGTAACTTTTTCATCTAAAATATGTCCTACTTTATCTTCAATATTTCTTACTACAAGCAAGTTTCCAATAAAATTACTTTCCATAAAATATAACTTAACTTCATAATAAGAGTCAGTATTCTCATCACCAAACAATTCAATCATATCTGGATATATTCCAGTTGATATATCATCTTTTTTAAGCTCAAAGTTGTACTCTGATATAGAACTTCCCTTAACCATATCATCAAAATTTACTTTTACTGTATAATACTTAACATCATTTATTATTTCTTCTCCACTAAACCATGTATTAGGATTTGGAGGACTATTATCTATTCTTGCTTCCCAAAGCTGTTCAGATTTTTCTGGTATTCCGTCATCATTCTTATCATATACAAGTTTAACTAAAATTTCTTGATTGTTTATTTCTTTATCACTAAAATCAATAAATAATTCACTATTTTCAGCCTCATAAGAAAATCTAATTATTTCTTCATTGCTATTCGGATCTTCATTTGCAATAGTTTCTCTATATCCTAATTTTGCAATAGTTGTAGGTGTTTCTGTATCTTTAGTCAGTAATTCAATATACAATTTATCTTTGTAACCTGTAAAATTTTCTACTGCAACATCAACAATCGGATTTTCTTGAATATCGTAAGTTAATTTATGTGCGTTTATCCAATAGTCAGTTGATTGCCAATAAAATACAACTTCAGTATTTTCACCATATTTTAAAGTTATTTTATTTCTCTCTCTCTTATCTACAGGAATCGCTGTTAATTCATTGTCAGTTTTTCCTTCTAATGTTTCACCTATTTCAATATATTCATCAGTATTATTCTTATCAGAAAAATGACCATATAGTTTATAGAATCTATACTCTGGATCATATTCTTCATGGAAAACCACTTTAAAATCTATAGGTTGTCCAATCTCATTATTGTTTTCATCTACTATTACCGAACTACCCTGAATCGCTATTTGCTCTGAATCAACAATATTAAACAATTCAACTTCTATAATATCATTATCATAATACTCATCTTCTGCTATGCTGAATTTCGGTGGTTCTGGTATCCAATAGAATTTTATACTTTTATTTAGATAGTTAAGTTCTATTTCATTTTTCTTTGCTGCATATACGGGTATTGCAGTTTTTGCATTTTCTGACTTGTTACTAAAATCTTCATCAAGTCTAGAATATTCTTCACTATTTCTAAAATCAACGAAGTGTCCAAAAAATTCAAAGTCTGGTGTATAAACATCTTCTCCATATACATTTTCTATTACGCTTTTGAATTCAACTTTAAATTCTGTAGCTAGTTCTTCAATAGGTTGTTCAAATTCATCTAAAGGAGTAGATTTACCATAAACAACTGTAACTACCGTCTCATTAGAACCTTCACCATTGTATTCAGTATTTAGCAGTTGAATATGTAAATCGTCTCCAAAGCCCATATATTGTGCATCTACGTTGTTAATAATAAATTCTGGTTCATTTACTTCTACACCGTATGCTATATCTAAATTAAAAGAAAACAAATTAAATAACAGTGCTAAAATCATCAATACTGAAGTTGTTTTTTTAGATGCATACTTAAGCATATTTCTCAAGTTTTCCACCCCCTAATAAGATAAAAATAAAAAACCTAGTACAAATGTACTAGGCAAACTAACCATAAGAATATCGTCTTACTTAACCATGAAAACATTTCATGGGCAGCCTGGCAACCATAGGATATTAGTCCCTTAGGCCCATAGCTTTGCGTCCTAACCTTTCGGTTAGTTTGCCAAAATATTTAATTTTAATGCCTTGCAATATATTTATCGACATAATTTAACAATTTATTTAGCCTAAAACAAAAAAATTTTTATCAAAATTCAAACAAAAAAGGATGCAAAACTGCATCCTTCATTTTAACTATATATTAAGCCTTATTTAGTTTCTTTTTCTCTAGCAGGTATTACATAAACTAAATAATATACAACAGGAACTATAATAGCTCCTCCCACTATATTACCTATAGTAACAGGAATTAAGTTCTTCATCCAAATTTGTCCCCAAGTAACTTCAGCTCCTAAAAATTTACCTAAAGAAATAAAATACATATTAGCTACACTATGCTCATAACCTGATAAAACAAACATCATAATTGGGAACCAACAAGCAAATATTTTAGAAATTACATCTTGTGCTCCTGTTGCAAGCCATACTGCAAGAACTACAACAACATTACATAGTATTGCTCTAAAGAAGGCTTGACTAAATGTTAAACCAACTTTTCCAGTAGCAATTTTTATAGCTAATTGAGTAGCTGGAGCATCTACTTTATAAAAACCAGCTTTAACTACAACTATAGCTAATAATATTGATCCGATAAAGTTCCCTAAATAAACAAAGAACCAGTTTTTTAACATTTGGTTTGCATTAATTTTTTTATCCATTAAAGCTAATGTCATAAGGTTGTTTCCTGTAAACAATTCTGCCCCTGCCATTACAACTAACATAAGTCCTACAGGGAATACTGCAGCACCCATAAATTTCATAAGTCCAACATCAATATTTTTTAATGTTTGCATAACAGTAATATCAGCTTGTGCACCAAAGCCTATAAAAATACCTGCAAAAATTCCTAATAAAATCATTTGCAAAGTTGATAGATTAGCCTTTTTTATACCAGCGTTAATAGTAGCTTGAGTTATTTCTGGTGGTGTCAACATTCTCTTTTGCATTTTATTACTCCTTTCTATTCATTATCATTTATTATAACTTCTAATTCCCCACTATTCGGGTCAATTAGAAAACCATGAACTTTAACATCCTTAGGTACAAATGGTGAATTTTTTATTTTTTTTACTACTTGAATTACATTTTCCTTTTCATCTTTTATAATGCCTGTCCAATTAGCTAAGTCTATTGAATCTATAGCTTCTTTAGGAACTCCTCTTTCTAACATCTTATTTCTTATATCCTCTAAGCTCTGTTTTGCCATACCACAATCTTTATGCCCTACTACAAAAACTTCCTTTAAACCCATCATAATCGTTCCTAAAGATATACTTCTTATGACATCATCACAATTGTCTCTAATACTGTTGCCAGCATTTTTTAAAACCTTTACTTCTCCTCTTTTAAAGCCCATGGCTTCTTCAACTAATCCAACTAATCTTGTGTCCATGCATGTAAAAATAAGTATTTCTTTTTGTGCATGAGAACTTATTGGTTTATCATCTCTTCTTTCTCTTCTTACTTTAACATATTTTTTATTAGCATCAAGTATTTTTTCTGAAATTTGCATAACATCCCCGTTTGTTTATTTTTTAACAATGTAACAAGTTCATTATACTAAATATTTTTCTAATAATCAATTATATTTTTTAGTTGATTTAATGGTCGGACCTTAATACAATACTTCAATAACATCACCTACTTTTATCTTGCCACCTTTTAAAACTTTTGTAAATATACCTTCTTTAGGCATTACACATTGTCCAACTTCTTTTGCTATAGCACAACCAGAATGACATTCTTTACCAATTTGAGTTACTTCTTGTATCGTTTCCCCAATTTTTAATTTAGTCCCTACAGGTAATTCATAAAGCTTTATTCCTTCAGTAGTAATATTTTCAGCAAACTTTCCGCTACACAACCCTTTTACTCCTAATTTTTTCATCTTTTCAATACTCTCTATTCCAAGTAAACTAACTTGTCTGTGCCATTTTCCTGCATGAGCATCACCCACTAAACCAAAATTTTCTTTAAATATGCCTTCAGTTATAGGTGTTTTTATTACCCCTTTCTTCTCACTTATATTTATAGCCACTACTTTTCCTATGCTTTTCATAACAATCACTCCTCGATTTTAATACCTACTATAATCCCCAGACTTACCACCAGTTTTCTTTACAAGCATAATGTCGCTAATTACCATATCCTTATCTACAGCCTTACACATATCATATATAGTAAGCGCTGCCATAGATACTGCCATAAGAGCTTCCATTTCTACACCAGTTTTCCCAACAGTTTTAACTTCTGATTCAATTTCAATAGCATCTTCTAATATTTTAAATCTTATATTAGCTCCTGTTATAAATATGTTGTGACACATTGGAATTAAATCACTTGTCCTTTTAGCTCCCATTATACCGCCTATTTGTGCAACAGAAAGTACATTACCCTTTTTTATAAGACCTTCCTTTATTAAATTGATAGTTTCTTTTTTCATACTAATCTTGCCCTTGGCAATTGCTGTTCGTATAGTATCATCCTTACTGCTTATTTCTACCATATGAGCTAAACCTTCATCGTTAAAATGTGTAAATTTCATATTAACCTCCTATTTGAACCATATTCTTATTTATACAACTACCATTTTCCAAATTATGTGATAGAGGTTTATTTTTCACTTTTTTATATATTATATCTTTTAAATCTTTACCTTGTCTTAAAGGAGTTTTTAAATCAATTTCTTCATCTGAGTGTAAACAAAGCTTTAACTTCCCTTGAGATGTAACCCTTACTTTATTACACGAATCGCAAAATTTACAAGAGATCGGATTAATAAAACCAATTCTACCTTTAGAATTAGGCATTTTATAATAAATTGCTGGTGAATGCAGCTCTGAATTAGGAACCTTTATCATATTGGGGATTTTTTCAAACACTATTCTACTAGTTATAAATTTTTCAATAGCAAAGTTCCTTGCTTGACCAATCGGCATTAATTCAATAAATCTTATATCTATATTTTCAGTTAAAGTTATCTTCGCAAAATCTTCTATTTCATCTTCATTAAATCCTGCTATTAAAACTACATTTAATTTAATAGGTGCTAATCCAACTTTTTTTGCTTCTTCAATTCCCTCTAATACATCTTTAAGTTTGCCTCCACAAGTTATATACGAAAATTTATCTTCTCTTAATGTATCTATACTTATATTTACTCTGTTTAATCCTGCATCTTTTAAAGACTTTGCGTATTTTTTTAGCAAAATACCATTAGTAGTAATAGCTAAATCTTTAATACCTTTTAATTTAGCTATGCTTTCAACCAACTCAATTATTCCTCTTCTTATTAATGGCTCTCCTCCAGTTAATCTAACTTTTTTTACGCCAAGCGACTCAAAAACCCTAGCTATTTCCAACAATTCTTCAATTCTTAATATTTCTTCATGTGATAACTTACATACACCATCTTTTGGCATACAATATCTACACCTTAAATTGCACAAATCTGTAACAGATAACCTTAAATAGTTTATTTCTCTATCGAAAGAATCTTTCATAAGCCCACCTACTTTAATTTAAGTCAATTAACTATAATTATTTCGCCAGTATCTTTAAATTTATATCCACCTAGCTTTTCTACTCTTTTCTGAAACTCATGCGATTTTAATATAGAAATAAATCTTTGAATTTCTATCTTTTCTAAATACTCAAATGGTATTAAAAAATCATAATCCTCATAGCCTACAGGTATAAAATCTAGACCAACAGCCCTAGCTGCCGATAAAATTCCAACCCCTGTAGTAGCTATACCTGTCTTTACAGCCATAGCCACAGACATATGAGTATTCATTTCCCTTTGATAACCTTTAATATCATTAGCATCTATTCCTATTTTTTTAAGGTTATAATCTAATAACACTCTAGTACCAGAACCTTTCTGTCTATTTATAAAAGTTATATCGTCCCTAGTTAAATCGCTAAATGATTTAATATTATACGGATTACCTTTAGCAACAATAAATCCTTGAAGTCTTTTTACTCCTTTTATTACAACCATTTTATTGCCTCGGAAATATTTCTTGACGTATGGAATATTGTACTGCCCTGTATTTGGATCTAATAAATGTATTGGTGATATATGACATTCTCTTCTCCTCATAGCCATAATACCACCCATGCTTCCCACATGTCCTGATGAAATCTTCATCATATCAGATATAACATCCATAATTAAATCATGACTTCCAATTGAAACCAATCTATTTTTTATCTCTTTTTCTGCTTTTAATAGCTTTATTTGTACTTCTTTGCCTGATTCTATACCTTCTATGTTTTTAGGTATTTCCAATATACCGTCTGCTCTAACTAAACTCATAGTAACTCCTGCACCTCTAACTAAAGGTGTAGCTATATATTTACCATTTATATGTCCTAAAGTTACTCTAACTAATTCTTTATGTTTTAAAGATGAAACTATTCTCTTTGATAAAATTGCCTTAATAATATTACACTCATCAGTATCTATTCCCTGAAATTTAAAAATTAAAGGTTTGACAAAAGTTTCAAATACAAGATATGCCGACACAGGATAACCTGGTATTCCAATAACTGGTTTATTATTTATCAAACCTAATATTGTTGGTTTTCCTGGCTTTAAAGCAACACCATGAACAACAACTTCTCCTAACTCTTTAATTATTTTAACAGTATAATCTTTAGACCCTGCTGACGAACCAGCATTGACTAATAGAATATCATTATCCTCTATCCCCTTAATTATAGCTTCCTTAAGAAGGTTGTAATCATCTTCTACTGGTTTATATCTTTTAGGAATCCCTCCATATTCTAGTATTAACCCTTCAAAAACTCTAGAATTTGATTCTAGGATTTTGCCCTCCTTTAATTCATCTACTCTTTCAACTAACTCTGATCCAGTTGGTATAATTCCTATCTTAGGCTTTTTGTATACCTTAACAGTTTTAATTCCT
Organism: Caloranaerobacter ferrireducens; assembly: GCF_001730685.1. Taxonomy (NCBI): domain Bacteria; kingdom Bacillati; phylum Bacillota; class Tissierellia; order Tissierellales; family Thermohalobacteraceae; genus Caloranaerobacter; species Caloranaerobacter ferrireducens. Next base: position 42,347 of record NZ_MDJR01000008.1, read on the forward strand.
CCTGAAATTAATGCTCCTAAATCTACAGGTCGAATTTTATGTTTAGATGAAATAATCATTTCAGTTGCTATAATATCTTCTCCAATAGGTCTTATATGCTGCCAAGGATATGCAGGCTTTATTATTTTTACCTTTCCTTCCCCTATTTCGATAACGTCTTCTATCATAATTACAGAATCATAAGGTTCTGTGACTAAATTCCCTGTATTAATATATTCGAAGTCTTTTCCTTCTACTAAAATAACAGGGTTTACTTCACTAGCACCATATGTTTTTTCTGCTTTAACTACTATACCATCCATTGCTGCTGCATTATAATGGGGAACTGAAGTTTTAGCATATATCGCTTCAAATGTTAATCTCCCCAATGAATCTAATACATCCACTTCTTCATAATCTAACTTTTTAGTAATCTTTTTAAAATATATTCTTTTAGCTTCATCTACGTCCAAATTTCCTATATAAATATTTCTATCAATACTCAACGGAAATCTCCTTCCCATAAATATTTATATTTCGTCATTAGTCGTCCATTTTTCGCTCTTTAATATTCTTTAAATTTAGTTGCCATGAAATAAAAGAATCAGTTACTAGTTGCCAGAAAACAAAACTACTTACGTCTTTCGCTTATCGCTACTTGCTATCCGCATTTTATTTTTTATTAGGCAAACATCGAATGACGAATGGCTAACAACAAAATAATTTTACATTTTCAATTTTTAATTTTTTATCTCTATTCCCTGTCCCCTAAAGAAAATATACCTCTCTCTCTTCTCCTTTGTTTAAGCCCTCTTCATTAGATTTAATTATTACATATCCATTTGAATTAGATAACAATGTAATCATTCCTGATTTCCCATAATTAGGTTTAGCAAATATTTTGCCTTGTCTTTCTTCTAAAGTTACCATTTGATATGTTTCTCTACCAGGAAACGAATGAATATTAGAATCCATAACCGCTTTTGTTTTTTTAATCTCATATGGCATGTCCATAATTTTTCTTACAAGATATTCAACAAAAACTTTGAAAATTATAATAGACGATACAGGATGTCCTGGTAAACCAAATATTATTTTTCCACCGGCTTCGCCTACTAAAGTAGGTTTCCCAGGTTTTATTGATACACCATGTATAAAAACACCTTCACCTTGAAAAGAATTTATTAATTGATAAGTATAATCCCTATTCCCAACAGAACTACCTCCAGAAATAAGTACAATATCTGATAAGTCTATAGCTTTTTCCAATTCTTTTTTTAACAAGTTAAAATCATCTTTTACAATTACTCTTTGTACAACTTCTCCTCCTATTTGTTGGACTAAAGCACTAAGACTATATCCGTTAATATCTCTTATTTTCCCAAAATCTAATTTTTCATCTAAATCTATCAGCTCATCTCCAGTTGAAATAATGTAAAATCTAGGTTTCTTATATACTTTAACATTCTTTAATCCTATAGCTGCAAGAACACCTATATCTTGTGGTTCCAATCTCTTTCCACGTTTTAAAACAATACTACCTTTCTTTATATCATCGCCAGCTCTAATTATATTCTCACCTGGAGCAATAGGTTTTAAGACTGCTATTGTATTCTCATCAATTACCTCTACATTTTCTATCATTATTACTCCGTCTGCCCTTTCAGGAATCATACCCCCAGTTGGTACATAAACTGCTTCTCCATATGTTATTTTAAACTCAGTTTTACTTCCCATTTTGACTTCACCTATTAAGTTTAAAAAACTTGGTATAGTATCAGTTGCTCCATGACTATCACTACTTATGATTGCATAACCATCTACTGTAGAACGGTTAAATTCTGGAACATTTATATCAGATATAATATCTTCGGCTAAAACTCTTCCTAAAACTTTTGTTATTTCAATTTCCTGAATATCTAGCTCAAAATCCATAAACTTTTCTACTATCATTTTCTTAGCTTTCTCTACAGAAACTACATTAAAAAAATCCATTAGAAAAACACCTTCCCATCCTCTAAGCAAATTACTTCATCACAAATTTTTTCAATCTGTTTTAAATCATGAGTTACTATTATCACTGTCGTACCTTTTTCTCTATTCATGTTTATAATCTCTTTTTCAATAATAAAAACAGATTTACTGTCTAGATTTGATGTAGGTTCATCAAGTATTAACAGTTTTGGATTAAATACCATCCCTCTCGCAATAGATACTTTTTGTGATTCTCCACCAGACAAATTAGTTGCTATTGCATCTCTCAAGTAATTAATTCTAAATCGATTCATAATTTCATTAACCATGCTCTTTCTTATATGTTTAGGTATTTTTCTCAGTTTTAAAGGATACTCTATATTTTCGTATACACTTCTTGCTAATAGCTTAGGCCTTTGAAAAACTATTGTCATTTCTTTTAAAATACTTTTACTTAGTTGTTTGCCATCATATTTCACTACACCATCAAAATCTTTATCTAAACCAGCTACTATATTTAATAAAGTAGTTTTCCCTACACCATTTTGTCCAATTAAACCTGTAATTTTTCCCTTTTTTATTTTAAGTTCACTTATATTTAAAATATTTTTATTACCATAGTTTTTCTTAACATTATATAAGGAAACTTCCATATCACTCCTCCTGAGTATAGGTGTAAATTATGTTATTAACTAAAAATGAAATTATTAATAATACAATTCCTAAAGCTATAGCCTTCGAATAATCCCCCATAGAATTAAACATAGCTATAGAAGTTGTAATAACTCTAGTGTACCCCTTTATATTACCTCCAACTATCATAACTGTACCAATCTCAGAAATAGCCCTTGAAAATCCAGTAATCACATTTAGTAATATATCTACTTTAAGCTCCCTTATTATCAAAATCAATATATCTATTCTATTTGCACCTAATGTAATTCCCAATTTTTCAATTTCCTTACCTCTGAATTTTGATAGATTATATGTTAATCCTAAAATTAGTGGTGTAACTAATAGTGTTTGAGCTATTATCATAGCCATAGGAGTATATAATAAGTTTAAAAAACCCAAAGGACCTCTCCTAGATAAAATAATTGCTACAATTAAACCAACTATAACCGATGGAATACTCATGAATGTGTAAAGAATCCTTGTAAATAATTTTTTACCCTTAAAACTTTTTAGCCCTAAAAAAATTCCTATTGGAACAGTAATTATTGAAGCTAAAACAGTAGAGGTAGAAGAAACAAATATTGATAACAATATTATTTGATACATCTCTCTATCAAAGCTTAATAAAAGCTTTATAGCTTCCTTTACCCCATCTAAAATATAATCCATCACTTCTACCTCCCTTTGTTAGTAGTTCGCTATTCGTCACTCGCTATTTGATATTCGATATGTCGGAAAGCCAATAGTCAATAATCTAATTTTACATTCCCTATCCCTGTTCTCTGTTTCTAGTACCCAGTACCTATTTTCTGCCATTTGGTATAAATAGAGGTACTTCAAACCTATCTTTACCGTATTCTCCAATTAACTTCTGTGTTTTATCTGAAAGCAGCCAGTTCATAAACATTTTTGCACCTTCTAAATTAATATTATCGTTTTTATTTGGATTAACTAAAATTATCCCATACTGATTAAACAGTCTATTATCTTTTTCTATTAATATACTTAAATTTATCTTATCCCTTAATTTTAAATAAGTAGCTCTATCTGTCAATGTAATAGCTCTCATTTCATCTGCCATCTTTAGCACATCACCCATTCCTCTACCTGCAGACACATACCAAGCACCCTCTGGTTCAATACCTGCTTCTCGCCATATTTTTAATTCCTTTTTATGTGTTCCTGAATTATCTCCTCTTGAGATAAATTTATACTTATTTTTTGCTATAGTTTTAAAAGCTTCAATTATATCATTAGATTTACCCATAAACTCTACTTCTAAATCTTTAGGTCCTACTAAAACAAAATCATTATACATAACATCATGCCTTTTAAGTCCATGTCCTTCTTTTACAAATTGTTCTTCATCTGATTTAGCATGTACTAATAATATATCTGCTTCACCGTCTCTTCCCATTTGTAACGCCTTTCCCGTACCTACTGCAATTACTTTTACTTTAATACCGGTTTCATCTTCAAATTTAGGTAATAAGTAATCTAATAACCCACTATCCCTAGTACTAGTTGTGGTAGCTAGTATTATGGTATTTGAATTGACTTTATTTTTTTCCTGAATATTACACCCTATTAATAAGACTAAAACTAATGCTATACTCAATAAAATGGTAAGTTTTCTATTCATCACCATATCCTCCTTTTAATAAGTTTTATAATTTCCTAAGTATTAGAACAAAATCTTCGATTTGAATAAATTAAAGAAGATTTTGTTGAAATCCATAAACGGAAATTATATTTAAAATTATCCACAATTCAATAAGGTCTATAACGACTCTGGCATGTAAGCATGCCAGATAAAGTTTCAATAAAATCAACATTAATTTTTTAAAAATATAAGATTTTATTATAATTTCCTATGGATTATAAAAAAACAGTCCCAGAAAGGACTGTTTAAGTTGCTGACAACTAATTTGGGTATAAAAACCCAACAGCATAAATATATGTTGTCAACTAACCCAAATTTTCCTTTCCAAACACGGGAGGCATAAAGATTTCTCCTTATACCCATCGGCTTAATATCCATAGCTTATCCACCTTAGGACATTAAGCTCGAAAAATTTGAATAGATATTCATTTTTTTACCTCTTGCAAACCCGATCAATGTAATATTAAGCTCTCTTGCTATATCTACAGCTAAACTAGTAGGAGCTGATCTTGAAATTAATACTGGTATCTGTCTCTTAGCAATCTTAATCAATATTTCAGAAGAAACCCTTCCACTGGTTAAAACCATTTTATCTTTCAAGTCTATATCATCTAGTAAAGCTCTGCCTAAAATTTTATCTAGAGCATTATGTCTTCCAATATCCTCTTCAAATAGTATCATTTTATCTTCTTGACACAATGCACAGCTATGAACTCCGCCAGTACTTGCGAAAAGCTCCGACTTTTTGTTGAATATTCTAATTAACTTTAAAATATTCTCTTTCTTTACTGTTATATTTCTCTTTATACTTTTGCTTTTAAATGAATCCATAACATTATAGAATATAGATCCTTTTCCGCATCCAGTAGTTATAGTTCTCTTACCATATAGCTTCTTTGCTAAAATATTTTTGTTTTTTGTATAAACATATGCATGTCCATTATCTTTATCTATTGTAATATTAGCTATATCTTCCTTCTTATTTACAATTCCTTCAGAATGTAAAAATCCTATAGCTAAATACTTAAGAGATTTAGGACTACATAGAAGTGTAACAAACTCTTCATCATTTATGAAAATGGTAAAAGGATACTCAACAACTATTATATCTGTATCATTTCTATTTTTTTCGTCGTTCAACCTAAGTATTTTATACTCTTTTACATTATCCATTCTATCAATCCTTTTAAATTATGTTAAACATTTAACCCCTATTCCCTTTTTCTCTTGCAATGTCTTAAATTTAGTAAGCTCTTGTATTGTATTTAAATTTATAAACATATCCCAATTAGGACTGAATTTACAAGCAATCATCTCGTTTACTATATAAAAATCTAGACTTTTAACTAATGAAAAAACCGACCTTTTCCCCCTATTAAGCTGACCTTCAATTGCAACTGTTATACTCTTCGAATAAAAGGCATTAAAAGGCTCTATCCAACCACCAACTTGTGTAACACAACCATGATAATTTCTGCTATTTAAACATTTTTTCATATGTTTGATATAGTCTATATTAATAACGGGCATATCACATGCTATAAAATACACATATTGACTTTTTGCATTCATTAAACCTGCATGTATCCCGCTTAAAGGTCCCATATCTTTTATAATATCAGACACAATTCTACAATCGACTTCACTATAATACTCCGGCTTATTAGATACAATAATTATGTCATCAAACTCATCTTTAAGCTTTTCAATAATCCATAAAATAAGCCTTCTACCATTTATATTTAATAGCTGCTTATCAAATCCCATTCTAGTACTTTTACCGCCAGCTAATATTACAGCGCTTCCAAATTTATTCATGTTAATCCCTCTATCTAGCACATTCACCTGTTTTACCGGTCATAATCTCTAGCCCATGATGCACAGCATCAATAATATATTCCAAAGACTCCCTTACTGCCTTGGGGCTTCCAGGTAAGTTAATGATTAAAGTTTTATTTCTTATACCTGAAATGCCACGGGAAAGCATAGCCCTAGAGGTTATCTGAAGGCTATAATACCTTATAGCCTCAGATATCCCTGGTGCAAGCCTGTCAATAGCTTTCCTCGTAGCTTCCGGTGTAACATCTCTAGTACTGAATCCAGTACCTCCTGTTGTTAAGATTAAATCAACACTTAATTCATCTGCCATATAAACTATTTCTTCATATATCATATTCTCTTCATCGGGAAGTACAATATATTTTTCTACCTGATAGCCTTTTTCTGTTACTATATCCTTTATAACTTTACCGCTTAAATCTTCTCTTTCTTTCTTATACCCCTTATCACTAGCAGTAATAATACCTACTTTAAACATTTTATCCACCCCAAAATTTAGAAATCTCCTCCTAATTTCACCTGTAAGTAATAATTATAATTTTTCAACTTTTACTGCACACACCTTAAGCTCTGGTATTTTAGCAATTGAGTCTAGTTCTGTATTAGTTAGGAAGTTAGCTGCACCATCTGCAAAGTGGAAAGGCATAAATACTACATCTTCATCTACAATGTCTGTAATTTTAACTTTAGTTGTAATTTCACCACGTCTTGATGTAACTTTTACCTTATCCCCATCATTAAGTCCAAGCTTATTAGCAGTAGCTGGATTTATTTCAATGTATGACTCTGGTGATAATTTGTTTAATCCTTCCACTCTACCTGTCATTGTTCTTGTGTGATAATGATATAATACCCTACCTGTAGTTAAAATAAACGGATATTCAGAATCAGGCAATTCTGCACTTTCTACATAATCAGTTGGCATAAATAAACCTTTACCCCTAGCACAGGAATCTTTGTGTAAATATTTAGTTCCTGGGTGGTCTTTTGTAGGGCATGGCCATTGTAATCCTACTTCTTCAATTCTATCGTAACTTATACCACCATATTGAGGTGTTACAGAAGCTATCTCATTCATTATCTCAGATGGATGTGAATACTTTTTATCGTATCCTAGCATATTCATTATATCCATCAATATTTCCCAATCAGGCTTTGATTCTCCAACTGGTTCTATAGCCTTTCTAACTCTCTGAACCCTTCTTTCTGTATTAGTAAACGTACCATCTTTTTCAGCAAAAGATGCGGCTGGTAAAACTACATCAGCAAGTTCTGCTGTTTCTGTTAAGAAAATATCTTGAACAACTAGAAAATCTAAATTTTCTAACGCTTTCTTAACATGATTTAAATCAGGGTCAGATACCATTGGATTTTCACCCATGATATACATGAATTTAATATTACCTTCTTCTGCTTCATGTATCATTTCTGGTATTGTTAAACCTACCTTTGATGATAGTTTAACTCCCCATGCCTTCTCAAACTTTTCTATTACCTCTGGTTTAAATACTTTTTGATATCCTGGTAAGTCTGCTGGTAATCCACCCATATCACAAGCACCTTGAACGTTGTTCTGACCACGTAATGGGTTAACTCCTGCTGATTCCTTGCCTACATTACCACATAATAATGCTAAGTTAGAAACAGCCATAACACCATGTGTGCCAGTTCTATGTTGAGTTATACCCATAGCATAATAAATTCCAGCTTTGTCGGCCTTAGCATATAGTCTTGCAGCCTTCCTAATATCTTCAGGGTCTCCACCACAAATTTCTCCTACTTTTTCAGGTGTATAATCTTTAACTAGTTTTTCTAATTCTTCATAGTTTTCCGTTCTTTGTTTAATATATTCTTTATCTTGTAGTCCTTCTTCTATAATTACATTCATCATACCATTAAATAGAGCTATATTTGTACCTGGTCTGATTTGTAAAAATACATCTGCATCCTTAGCTAAATCTATTCTTCTTGGATCTGCTACGATAATCTTAGCTCCTCTTAATTTAGCCTGCCTCATTTGAGCTCCAATTACTGGATGGTTTTCTGTTGTATTAGAACCTGTAACAAAAATTACATCAGCATTTACAATTTCCTCAATACTATTTGTCATAGCACCACTACCTAATGTAGTTGCAAGACCTGCAACTGTTGAGGAGTGTCAGAGTCGTGCACAGTGGTCAACATTATTTGTGCCGATTACACCTCTAAATAATTTTTGGAAAAGATAATTCTCTTCGTTTGTACACCTAGCAGAAGTAAGCCCTGCAAAAGCTTCTGAACCATATTTATCTTTAATTTCTTTTATTTTGTCAGTAATAAGTCTGTATGCTTCATCCCATGTCGACTCTACAAATTTACCATCCTTTTTAATTAATGGCTTTTTCAATCGATCGGGATGATTAACAAAGTTATATCCAAATTTGCCCTTTACACATAATAATCCATTGTTCGATGGACCATCTGCAGGCTGTACACCAACTATCTTATTATCTTTTACAAGCAAATCCATCTGACAACCAACACCACAATATGAACAAGTTGTTCTTACTTTTTTAGCCTCCCATAATCTAAATTTCTCCTTAGATTTTGGCATCAAAGCACCTACTGGACATACTGATACACAGTTACCACAAGATACACATATTGAATTTTCAATACCTTCTTCAAATGGAGTAGTTACATGCACCTTAAATCCGCGCTCACTAAATCCTATTGCATTAGTACATTGCAATTCTGAACAAACTCTAACACATTTACCGCACATAATGCATTTATTCTGGTCATTATAATAAAATGGGTTAGTATCATCAATAGGATACTTCTTTTTGTCCCCTTTAAAACTTGATTCCTTGATATCATACTCGTAACAATAATCCTGAAGCTTGCAATCTCCTGATTTTTCGCAAGTTAAACAGTCTAGTGGATGATTTGCAATGAGAAGCTCTAATATATCTTTCCTTGCTTTGATAACTCTATCACTATGAGTGTAAATTTCCATACCCTCTTCTACTTTAGTTGAACAAGCTGTAAGAAGATTTCTTCTTCCTACTACTTCTACAACACAAAGTCTACAAGCAGCATGAGGTTCTAATCTTTCATCATGACAGAGGGTAGGAATCTCAATTCCTATTTCTCTACATGCTTGAAGTATCGTTAAATCTTCTGATACTTCAACTTTCTTGCCGTTTATAGTAATATTAACCATAAAATCTACCCTCCCTGCTTAGCCTTTTATTTTTTCTGTTATTTCTTCTAGCCCTAGTGCTTTTTGCCAGTCTGTCTCAATAAACTTACCATTTTCCTTTATATATGGCTTATCAACTTTTTCTACGTTTACTAATTCTGTCCATAGTCTTCCTTTTAAACAAAGTGGTCTTCCCTCTCCTGGAGTTTTTGCTTTTACCGCAACAGCTTTACCATTTTTCTTGAGAACTTCAAAATCACAACCGTATTCACAAACCTTACATTTTACTATTTCTTTTTCAGCCTCCCAAGCTCTTACCTTATTCATATTCCTTCTATCAATTAATGCACCTGTTGGACATACTGCAACACATCTATTACAAGATACACATCTCGATTCTTCTAGTGAGTTATTTGCATCCGCAACTATTCTTGTTTCAAAGCCTCTATTAGCAAAAGATAGTACTGCTCTTTCATTTATTTGTGCACACGTTCTTACACATTTGCCACAAAGAATGCATTTACTTTCATCTCTTAATATATAAGGACTTGATGTATCCATTAGAGCTTTTCTTTTCTCTCCATTATGTTCTCTAAATTTAACATCATATCTATAAGCGTATTTTTGAAGTAAACACTCTCCGGCCTTTTCACAAGTTAAGCAGTCATTTGGATGATTATCCAATAATAATTGTAATATTTCTTTCCTTGTTTTGATTACTCTTTCACTTTCAGTATAAACTATCATTCCTTCAGCTACTTGTGTTGAACATGATGTCATCAATTTTGGGTTCCCTTCAATTTCAACTACACATAGCCTGCAAGAAGATACTACTTCTAAATTCGGATCATAACATAACGCAGGTATCTCAATTCCCAATTTTTCAGCCGCTTGAATAATAGTATAGTTTTCTGGTACAGTTACTTTGCGCCCGTCTATTATTAAAGTTATATTCTTCATATCTATTCCCCCTAAAGGCTACTTCTTAATAATAGCATTAAATGGACATTTTTCCATACAAG
>NZ_MDJR01000009.1 GCF_001730685.1 Caloranaerobacter ferrireducens
AGATTTGTTTTATCATGTCAAGAACTTTTTTACTCTTATTTGTTCTTAACTTTTCGCGCTTTCGCAACGACAAGTAGTAATATAGCATATTTATTATTTCACTTCAATCTAATTTTATACTCAAAATGTCTAATTATTTTTAAATAATATGTGTTTTCTCTCTTATCCATTAAATATCTCTCTATTTTACTAATATACCAGACTAAAAAAATGAAAGGGTAGGTTGATACCTACCCTAAACTAACTCCATACCCCTATTAAACGCCTTTAAGTTTATATCTATATATTTTTCTTTAACTGTTTCTCTAATTGCTTCTTCCCAATTCACTTCAGTAATATTTAATGCTTTTACTAAAGCACCTAACATAATTATATTTTGAGTTCTAATATTTCCTAATTCTCTAGCTGCATTTGCTGCATCTATTACAGTTGTATCTACTTTTTCTTTTAATTCCTCAATAATATTCTCAGGATATTTAACTTGACCAGTCAATACAGGAACTGAAGGAATAGAATAATTATTTATAACAAGCTTTCCATTTGGTTTAAGATATTCAATCCATCTCATAGCTTCCATTTTTTCAAAAGCTACTAAAATATCAGCTTGACCTTTTCCAATTATAGGAGAATACACCTTCTCACCGTAACGAACTTGAGTAGTAACGCTACCTCCTCTTTGTGCCATACCGTGGACTTCTGACATTTTTACATCGAAGCCAGCATCAACTAAACCTTTAGAAAGTACTTTACTTGCAAGAATTATACCTTGTCCACCAACTCCAACTAACAATATGTTCTTAGTCTCTGACATATTACTCACCCACCTTTACTATTGCATTGAATGGACATACCTGAAGACATACATCACAGCCTACACACATTGTATCATCAATAATTGCTCCAATGCCTTCTTCAAATGATATAGCAGGGCATCCTACTTTTAAGCAAAGTTTACATTGCTTACACTTATCTGATTCTACTGTACATATTTTTCTCTGATCTAATCCATATTCTTCAATTTCTTCTTTTGGTGACTTTTTAAGAACACATGGCCACTTAGTTATAATAACTACAGGTTCATCAGTATTAATTGCCTTATCTATAGCTTTTTCAGTTTCTTCTAAGTCTAATGGATTAATAACTTCAATATGTTTAACCCCTATTGCCTCACAGATTTTTACTAAATCTATCTGTTCTGTAACTTCACCCATCAATGTATAACCAGTACCTGGATTCTCTTGATGTCCAGTCATTCCTGTTATTCTATTATCAAGTATAATAGTTGCTGCATTACCTTTATTGTATACAATATCTATAAGCCCAGTAATACCTGAATGGAAGAATGTAGAGTCTCCAATAACCCCAAATACTTTAGCCTCTTTTCCATTAACTTCAAATGCTTTACTAAACCCATGTCCTGCACTAACACTCGCACCCATACAAATACAAGTATCCATAGTTTCTAATGGTGGAGCTGAACCAAGAGTATAACAACCTATATCTCCAGTTATTACAACGTTCTTCTTCTTACTTAACACATAAAATAATCCTCTATGCGGACAACCTGCACACATTGTAGGCGGTCTAGAAACAATTTTTTCACTATTCATTTCAATAATTTCTTTCTTTTCACCTAATAAAGCTTCTCTAATTATGTCAGGATTAAGCTCACCGATATTTGGTATAAGTTCTTTTCCGATAACATCTATACCCATAGCTTTGATTTCAGTTTCTAAATATGGTTCTAATTCTTCAATTACATACAATTTATCTACCTGTTCAGCAAACTCTCTAATTTTTTGCTTTGGTAGTGGGAATGTCATGCCTAGTTTTAAGTAAGAAGCATTATCTCCAAAAACTTCTTTAGCATATTGATAAGCAACACCTGATGTAATGATACCTATACTCTTATCATTAAATTCAACTTTATTTATTGGTGTATTATTACTGTATTCTTCTAGTTTCTTTAACTTTTCTTCTAATTTTACATGTAGTATCCTACCATTAGCTGGTGTAGCTACATATTTAGCAATATTTTTATTATATTCTTTAATTTCTACTTCTTGTCTTTCTTCTAATTCAACTAATGTTTTACTATGGCATATTCTTGTAGTTAATCTTAAAAGAATTGGAACATCAAACATTTCACTTATTTCATAACCTAATTTAACAAAATCTTTAGCTTCTTGGCTATCACTTGGCTCAAGCATAACTAATTTTGCTGATTTTGCATAATATCTGTTATCTTGTTCGTTTTGTGAACTGTGCATTCCTGGATCATCTGCAGTTACTAAAATACATCCTCCATTTACTCCAGTGTATGCAAAAGTGAATAAAGGATCTGCTGCTACATTAACACCCACGTGTTTCATAGCTGCAATTGCTCTTGCTCCCGCTATTGATGCACCTATTGCTACTTCTAAAGCAACTTTTTCGTTTGGTGCCCATTCAGAATAAATTTCTTTATATTTTGCTATGTTTTCTAGTATCTCCGTACTAGGAGTACCAGGATAAGCTGAAGCCACAGTAACCCCTGCTTCATATGCACCACGAGCTACAGCTTCATTACCAGTTAATAGTCTTTTCATTTTTTACACCCCTTTACATTTTTTATCTATTTGCAGCTATTACACTACCTAAAGCTATTGAATTCAATTTAGCTTCATGAGTATCTGCTCTTGAAACTAATACAACTGGTACTTTAGCTCCCATAATAATTCCTGCTGATTGAGCTTTAGCAAAATAAGTTAAGCTCTTACCTACACCATTACCCATCTCAATATTTGGCATAAGTAACACATCTGCATCTCCTGCAACTTCGCTTTCAAACTTTTTAATTCTTGCTGCTTCTTTAGATATAGCTAAATCTAATGCCAAAGGACCTTCAATAATTACTCCTTCACCAAATTCTTTGTTTTCTCCTAATTCTTTTAAACTATTAGCATCAACAGTAGCTGGCATTTTAGGTGAAACTTTTTCTTTTGCTGCTAATACAGCTATTTTTACAGTTTCATATCCTAAAGCTTTACAAGCTTTAATTGCATTTTTTGCAATTTTAACCTTTTCTTCTAATCCTGGTGCAATATTCATACCACCATCAGTCAAGAAAAGCAATTTATGATAAGTTGGTACTTCATATACCATAACATGACTTAATAGACTATCTGTTCTTAAACCATATTCCTTATTTAAAACTTCTTTAAGTAGAATAGATGTATCAATTAGCCCTTTCATTACAAAATCCGCTTTTCCATCATTTACATACATTACTGCAGTTTTAGCTGTCTCAGCTAAGTCTTTTACATCAACTTTCTCAAACTTTTCAATATCTAAACCATATTTACTAGCTATGTTTGTTGTTTCTTCAATATCTCCAATAAGAATTGGTTCTACAATTCCCTCTTTAGCTGCATCGCATACAGCCTTCAAAACTTCATAATCTTGAGAAGCCGCTACAGCAAGCTTCATTGTTTTTTGCTCTTTAGCCATACTCAACAATTCTTTTAGACTCTTTATCATAGTCTTCACCCCTTATGATATCGTTTTCCCGTAAACAAAACTTATTTATATTTTATCATAGTTTTACTATATTTTTATTTTATTCTTATATATTAACTGTTAAATTATTTTAATATTTAAACTGTTTTAATAATTTATAGAACAAAATCTTCGATTTAAATATTATAAGGAAGATTTTGTTGAAATCCAAAAACGGAATTTATATAGAAAATTATCCACAGTTTAATAAAGAATATAATTTCCTATGGATTATAAAAAAAAGAAATGACTATCGAGTCATTTCCTCTATCCTTTCAATTTCCTTCATACACGCTATAGTTATTTCATCTAAAGGATTTTCATCATATGCTTTTTGTATGTCTTCTTTAGCTTTATCTATAATACCCATTTGAAGATATGTCATACCTCTATTACATAATATTTCATAGTCTTTAGGTCTTTTTTTGTAGGCTTCTGTAAATCTTTCAATAGCTTCTTCAAATTGTCCTAAATTTGCTAAGCAAAGGCCTAATTCATTTAATGCATCTACTTGCCCTGGTACTATACTCAGTACACTTTCAAATTCTTCCTTTGCTTTAACAAAATCACCTATCTGTCTATACCCTAAACCTATTATAAATAATAAATTCCACCAATCTGAATATTTTTCTTTCAGAGGTAATAGCTTTTCAAGCCCTTTTACAGGGTTTCCAGTAAATATTTCGTTATATCCTTCTTCATAAATTATATCATCCTGTATTTCTAAAAGACTTAGTTTTATTTCTTCTTTTAGTTCTTCATTTTCACTTAGTGTCAAAAACTTTTCCCACATAATCTTACATTTAATAAATTGCTTGTTTAATTTATAATGATAGCCAAGTTTGTAATATGCTAGAGAATAAGCAGTATCTATTTCAAGTATATTCTCAAATTGTCTTGTTGACTCATTTATAAATAAATTAGCTTTTTTTTCATTTCTTAATTCTAAATATTTTTTAGCTTTTTCTTCTAAAGCTACTCCATAATTATATAAACCATCCACATTTTCTTTATTTAATGTTATCAATGATCTCAAATATATTAAACCGTCATCAAGTAAACCTTCTTTAATAAATTTCACACCATTATATAGTATAAAATCTTCAATTTTTTCATCAAAACTGTACAAAATATCCTTATATTTATCAATATAGGGAAAATTAGAATCAACACCAATTGTATATATCATACCTCTAATTATTGAAGAAATCTTTATTTCATCTTGAGCTCTTCTTTCCTTTATCTCTGTAATCAACTCATCAACTAAAATAGGTAAAGGTATATTTGAATCTATTATAAATCTATTAAATTTAGTTTTTGTACCTGGCTTTAATTCAATAAAAGTTAAGTTCTCAGTTTTTTGTTTAAAAAACTTCTCAATCTCCTTCATTCTTCATCACCTTTTCTAAACTTAATTAATATAAATCCCTCATAAATTTTCTCTTTCTTATTGTACTTGTACTCAATATATCGAACAATACACCTCTATAAATCATCATATAAGTAAATACCACTTGTCCAATTAAATACATTAAAATACTTCCTAAAGATGGATTTACACTTAATCCTATATGTATCATGAATACATTACTCAAAATTTTTCCTGTTAAAAAGTAAGTTATTAAAATAAATATTGAGTTTGATACAAACCACTGGATAAAATTTTCCTTAATAAAATAATAAGAATACTGTATAGAATCCCAAGGTGATAAATCTTTTAAATAGATAGTTTCAGGTAGTGAATTTAAAAATACAAAAATTAATAAATTAATAATAAAACCAATAACTGTATAAGGAATAAAACTTGATAAAATAGGTGTAATAAATAAACTTAAAATATAATTTGCCATCCATCCTATGAAAAGTATCCCATATATTTTCCAAATGAAAGCTTTAAAACCATACTTAAAATCAAATAAAGTAAATTTTCCATATCTAATTACGTTGTATAAAAGATATAAATAGTTAGATATAAATGAACTTAAAGCTAATGCCAGAACAACCCCAGCAATTATTGACAAAACTCCCCTAAATAATATTCCTATTAATGCAAACAACGCAAAATTAAGAATTGCGTAAACAAATCCTGTAAAGATTAATAGCCAATTTTTCAATATAAGATTATATGACTTCTTTAATGTAGTTTTATTAATATAAATTAAATCATTTATTATTTCCAACACTTTCACTCCTTATTTTTTTCATTTCTTCAGTTATATCATATACTTCTACTTTTTTAAATACTTTTTTATCTTCATTATATTTAAAAAGCACAATACTTTCTTTATACAATATTTTATCTACATCAAAATCATTTTTTATAAAATCTAATATATCCAGTATAAATACTTCAAAATGAACCTTATTAATTATTTTTTTAGCTGGAATATCTGTAAATTCTTTCATGTATTTATTAACATACGATTCATTTTGCAGAAATTTATGAACAATATTTCTATCATCAATTTTCTTGCTTGACTTCATAAACTCAGGCAAATTAGAAGTTTTATTATTAAGTAAAAAGTCATATTTTAATAATTCTCTGAATACCTCTATATTACTATTTATCCTATCAAAATAGTAATTATAGAATATTTTATATAAACTAGCCTTACTATGAGAAATCGAATCAAGTCTATGCTGTTCCCAATAGCTACTAAAATCTTCGAAAAAATCAAAAGGTGTTTCATAATAATTTTTAATAACATAGTTTAAACTATTTTCAAAGCTTCTGCTGTTTGAATATTTTTCTAGCAAATCTTCAATAGACTTTAGTTTTAGCATTTCTTCATAAGTTATATAATTATTTTTAAGTACCTCATAAGGTGGTTTATCTAAAAACTTAAACCCATATTTGTCACATTCTCTTCTTAGCCCAGAACCTTTAAGAAGCTTTAAAAAGCCTAATTGCAGCATATCTGGTTGCAAATTATACACATCATTAAATGATTTTTTGAAACTAATATAGTCTTCATATGGTAAACCGGCTATTAAATCTAGATGCTGATGAATATTTTCATAACTTTTTATTTTTTTTACAACCTTACTTAATCTATCAAAATTAGTTTTTCTACTAATAGCTTCTAACGTTTTATCATTAGTTGACTGAACTCCTATTTCAAACTGAAATAAACCTTCTGGCACACATTTAAGAAAATCTAACATCTCATCATCTAAAAGATGTGCTGTAACTTCAAAATGAAAATTTATATTCTTTACATTTTGTGCCATTATAAATTTCATAATTTCCAGAGCATAGGCCTTTTTTGCATTAAAAGTCCTATCTACAAATTTTACCTGTTTTACTCCTGCTTTGATAAGTTTTAGCAAATCTTCTTTTACTCTATCAATAGTAAAATATCTTACTCCTTTTATAGTTGATGATAAACAAAATTGACAATTAAAAGGACATCCTCTAGAACTTTCAAAATAGACAATTTTGTCCTTAAATTCACTTAAATCATCTTCATATGGAGAGGGAATCATATCAAGATTAGAAATCAAAGGTCTAGGGCTATTTACAATTATTCTTTCATCTTCTCTAAATATTAGTCCTTTTATATTATCATAATTCTCTATACCTTCATCTAGGTGTTTCAATAATTCCTTAAATGTTTCTTCTCCTTCTCCATATATTATAAAGTCAATAAAATCATATTTTCTTAAAATTTTATCTCCATCAAAAGAAACCTCTGGTCCACCTAAGATAATCTTAGTTTGTGGTCTTACAATTTTCAATCTTTCACAAATTTCTAAAGTCTTTTCAATATTCCAGATATAACATGAAAAAGCTAAAACATCAGGAGCTTGTTTGAAAATTTCTCCTGTAATATACTCACTATTCTGATTAATTGTAAACTCCATAAGTTTAATATTGTTAAATGAATCTTTACAGTAACTCTTTAGATATCTGATTGACAAAGAAGAGTGAATATATTTTGAATTTAGCGTAGATATTACTATATTCATTTATCGTACCTTCCTTCTTATATTCATATAGAAAAGCAGCACTAAACTGTTTAGAACTTGTTTACAAAGTAAAATATTTATGAAAATAAGTTTGTCAAAAGTCTAAAAGCAGCACAAAGCTGCTTAATAAAAGTTTATCCTTTATCTATTTATTTTACTCCAAACCAGACAATTTCACCATACCTTTTAAAACCAATCGACTCTGCTAATTTTATTGAAGGTGTATTGTTAACTACAATATGAACATAAGGAGTCCAGCCAATGTCAAATACTTTTTTTGCAAGGTCAATACTAACAGATACAGCTAACCCCTTACCTCTATATTCTTCCTTTGTATACATTATACCCATTGAACCGTCTTCTCTAACTACAGCCCAAGAAATGGGATTACCATTTTTATCAAAAATAGCTGATGAAGGTCTATTTTTAATACAATTAGTTATATATTCTAGAGAATTTTCACTTTTATATGTATAATATTCATTTACAACTACTGCATCTTCAACTCTCAACTCTTTCACTTCATGTCTAATTCTAGTCAAATCTAGATTATTTTTGTCCATATAATACAAATAACATGGTTCTTCCCACTCAATTTCCTCACTATTTTTTACTAAATCATAATATTTCTTTAACACACCTGCAAATCTTTGTCCTTTCAAGTTTATATTCTCTAGCATCTTTCTAGCTACTTCATCTTCTGGAGAATATATTATATTCCATTTATCCGACTTTAATATAAATCCTCTAGGTTTACTTATGTTGTCTACAATAATCCCCCAATTCTTTGTAAATCTCATTTTGCCTAAAGCATTTATTGTAGCTATTTTATCATAATTTAGCAAATGCTTTATTGATTCTATATTAGATATAGAATGCATTACAGCCACTCTCCCTTCATCTGCTGACTATATTATACCACAGGGCATAAAGGTTTCAATCTTTTTAATACTGTCTACAGCTATATAAATTTGATATAATCAATTAAGGGGTGATTTTATGAAAATATTTAAAAAAGTTTTTTTAGGACTAATACTTACTTTATTTATTCTTATTGCTGTATCTCTTGTTTTAATTCGTCCAGATAGTATAAAGACTTTTAACGAAACTGATCCAAATTTATTTATCATCGATTTGATAAATAATTCTAAAATCAACATATTTGGCGAAAATAAAATTTTATTAGAAGAAGCTGAATTAAATTCAGTCCTAGTGCCTCAAATTACTAAACAAATTAACACACAAGAATTACCTTCTTTTGTAGAGTTTAATGGATTCTATTTTGACCTTAAGCCAAATAGCATAATGTTAAAATCATCTTTAAAAATAGGTTTTCTACCAATTGGTGTAAATGCAAATATATCGCCTATCATTAATGATGATGCGATAGGTGCAAAATTAAATGGGTTATACTTAGGAAAGTTACCTCTACCACTATCATTAATCGAAAAAATTTCTAATTCAGAAATTCAAGATATTTATTATATTGATAATAGTAAAGAGTTTCTTAATTATGTAAAAATAAAAGAACTTTCGATAGATGAAAATAAAATATCTATTGATTTTGTGACAAACAATAATTCTATCATAGACAAGTTTATAGATAGCGAACACAAAGAAACTTTTAAAAATATTTTGTCATTGTTAGGTGAAACAAAAGAAGGTAAAAAATTTGCAAATGATATAGTAAGAGCTTTGCTTATAAAGAACTTTCAAGGAGAATTTCCACAAGAAATGAAAAATATTATAGCTGAAGATTTTAAATCTATTGATAAAGCTACGAAAAGTAAATTGATTTATATTCTTCTAAAAAATAATTTTAATAATGATTTTAACTTTTTATTTGATAGAAAAAATTGAAAAAATAACATTCATAAGCAGTTGGATTTTAATTCCAACTGCTTTATATTTTAAACTTTTTTGTACTTCCATTTTTCTAATTTGAAATAGTATATTATTATTGCAGCTTCAAGCAAAACAGACAAGCTAATTGCTATCCAAACACCATTTGCACCCATATTAAATACTTTACTCAATATGTATGCCATTGGTAGTTTAAAACATAAATTTGCTATTAATGACGCAATCATAGGTGGTGCTGTATCTCCAGCTCCAATAAAAGCTCCACCATATACAACTGGATAAATAACAAAAATTACACCAATATAAACTATTCTTAGATAATTTACACCTATATTAATCACTTCAATATCTTTAGTAAAAATAAACATTAAATATTTAGCCAACACAAAATAAGGAAGTGAAAATATTATCATATTAATCAGTGCTAATTTTATTCCATCTTTGACTATCGCTTCAGCTGATTTTATATCTTTTTTCCCAAGGTTTTGGCCTACAAGAACAGAAATAGATAAATTTAATCCTGCTAAAAAAATAAATACCAAATTAAACATCCTACCTCCTATAGTAAAAGCTGCAACTGCTTTTGTGCCAGAATAATTTGCTATCTTATACATCACAAGTCCAGTTATAGGTCTAGAAATAGCCTGCAGTGCAGAATATGATCCTATTTTCAATATCTTACCTATCAAACTTATTTTAACACTTAAAACTTGTAAGTATTTTTTTAACTCATTATTAAATATTTTTCTTAAAATCGTTTTAAACATCAAAACCGAAGCAAACACATTCGATATAGCTGTTGCTAATGGAGCTCCTACAAACATAAGCTTTGGTAAATAAAATAATCCGTATATTAATATAGGATCAAGAATAATATTTACTAAATTCATAAGTCCAAAAATCAACATTGGAGTCTTAGTATCTCCTTTGGCCTGTAATATAGCTCTCCCTGTTAAATTGAAAAATACAAAAGGTATACTTAACGAAACAATCTTCAAATAATTAATCGAGTTTTTTGCAACTTCTACCTCTACCCCAAATAAATTTATTATAGAGGCAGACAAACTAAAACTTAATGCAGATATTAATATTCCTACTGCAACTGAAAGTATTAAAGCTTGTCCTGTTACTTCTAAGGTTCCTTTTTCATCATTCTCACCGGTTTTTCTAGAAATTAAAGCTATCGTTCCTGTAGCAATTAACTGAGTTACTACAATAATAACACCAATAACTGAAGTACCAATACCAGCTGCAGCAGCTTCATTAACACCTATATTTGAAACAAAATACATATCTATTATCTCTAAAAATGTTTGAAGAATCTGACTCACCATAACAGGCCAGGCCAAATTCCATATTATCTTTAACTTACTATTATTTTCGAAAATCATATAATCACCTTTTCATAAGTCTAATATATTTATTTTAACACATTTTCAAAATTATCTAAATTTTACCTTTAACAATATGATATAATATATTTAAATAAATTATGGAGGTATGTGTATGTCTTATATGACAATTCGGCAAATAAGACATGAAATGTGTCTAAATAAACTACGAGAATTAGGATGCCAAGTTGTATCAATTCAAGGTGTTATGTTCTACGTCAAATATACCTTAGATGAATTAAAAATCGAATATATGTATCATATTAATCCTGATAATACATATTATCTAGAAAGAATAAAGCCTTATGTAGTTTCGGCAGGTATAATGGAATCAGAAGATAAAGTTGTTAACGCTATAATAATAGATATTGAACAGTTCAAGAATGCAAAACACAGTAAAAATTTCAAAGCTTTTATTGAAGTAGATACTGAACTTTCAAAAGCTGTTAGAGCATTTGAAGATTTATACCTATATTACAATATTTCAAAAGAAGATACAGAACTTATAAAAAAGGAAATTAATAATGTCATGAAATTATTAAGAGAAGTTAAAGATAGAAGTAATAGAGTATTTTTCAAAAAAGACCCAGAAAGTTTCTAAAATACAACTATTTACTGGATTAAAGCTTTTCTAACAGTTTTTGAAGGTATCTGTAGATTTTTGTAGAAATATATTAAGTAATATACGTTCTAAAGGAAGGAGAGTTAAAATGCAGGAATTTGATAAAATATCAATCGCTGAAATATCAAAGAAAGATATGCTTATGATTATTGAAGCTCTTGAATACACTGGTAAGAATACAAATATTGACTCTTTCTTAAAACTTAGAAACAACATTATAAAAGAACTTAGTGAACTTGCTGACAGTACTGAAGATGAATTTATACAATATTTAAAGAAATAATTTTTACCCCGTAATTAAACGGGGTTTTTAAATTTAAAAAATCTGTAAATTCCTGTTTTTGTCTTAATATATGTGATAAATAGTTTTTCTGTCTCTTCTTTATTGACTACTTTACATTTATTTAAAAGTGAATGACTAAATTCTTCTTGGACATTATATTTAAAAATATCAGGCATATGATATTTCTTTATATAAAGACTTTCTGGATTTATTCTACTTTTTCTAAGTCTTAGCAAATAGCCTGCTAAATTTTGTATAAAATTCTTATCCTTATATTCTATAAGCTCATTGTTATTTTGAATAGTTAAACCCAAAACTCCATATAAAAAGAAATTATAGTGTATTTGACCAAACTCTTTTATATCGCCTCTTAAAATGTCTAATACTCTCCTTAATATATAGAAATTATTCTTTATTGATTTTCCATTAAGCAAATTTAGTAATTCAATCCTAGCCTTCTCAAAATCTATTACAAAATTTCCAGGAAAAGCTGCAATATCTGCTTTATAATATTTATTATATTTACTAATTAACTCTTTCTGAGATAATTGTATTATTTCCTCTTTCAAACTGCTTATAATTTTATCATAATCTTTTTGACCATTTAATATCAGATATAGTACTTTAGATAACAATATACATTCTTGTAAAGTAAATATATTACCAGTCGTAAATAAAATATTTTTTATAACCTCTGACAATATAACATTCCATTGAGTGTTTGCAGCTACAATCGGAAATATTCTTGCATAAACACTATCATCAACTTCAACCCAGTAAGTTTTGTCATCAAATATATTTACAGAATTTATTAGTGGTTTATTGCTGCCATGCCTATAACTTGTCCATAACTTTATTTCTTCTTTAAATCTTGTATATTCGATAGTTGTTCCTTCTACATCCATTGAAGGAATTAAAGACTTTACTGTAATTATAAACATCTCAACTATATACGACCATTGCCCTTTTATTTTTTTCTTTTCTAATATATGATTAATATTTGAATATCTTAAGCTATCGCCATATACAGCATTATTTATAAAATATCTAATCTTATCCTCCAATTTACCAACACTCCTTACACTCGATATGTATAGTATAACAAAGTTTATATATAAAAGAAATAGGAACTAGCTTAAAGCTAGCCCCTTCATTTCCCGTTTAATTCTGATATTCTTTTTGAAACATAGCTGCATATTTAAGTACTCTCTCAGAATAAGTACTTTTTGCAGGATTGCTTGTCCCACTCCTAGACGCCATATATCTTTTTAATCCATATTCTCCTCTATTATACGCTGTAAGTACTTTATGTATATCACCGTTAAAAATTACTTTTAAATATTTAAGCTGTGTTGTGAATAATTCAATATTATATTTAGGATCAAACAATAATTCAGGTTTGAATTCTTTCTTCATGTTAAATGCAATCTGACGCGCTGTACTTTCCATCAGCTGCCCTAATCCTCTTTCTCCGAAAATACCAACGCAATTAGGATCAAAATTACTTTCTAATTTCATTAACCCCAACACTATAAAAATATTCAAACCTTTTTCATTACATTGTTTTAAAAGAAATGCACTTTCTTCTTCTGTTAAATGTGTTTTATTTTTTATATATTCTATAAGCTCATAATTTTCAATGTGCTTCTTTATTTCTATATTCTCAATTACTTTATTGTTATTTACAACACTTAAGTTTAAAACATTATAATCATTATTATTTAACATTATTGCATATACTGTACTTCCAAATATTAAAGTAACTACAAGTATAGTTGATAACATTAGTTTACCTTTCATTTTTACCCTCCTTTCTTAATAGCACAGAGGTTATTATATAAATTAAGTGTACCTCAGTCAAAATTATTACATTTTCTTAAATAATCCTATTATGGTAATTTGTACCCTAAATCGACTCTTTTTAAATCTTTGCGATCAAAAAATACAAAAATAGGAACTTTATTCCTCAGACTGTTGGCAAACTTATCTTTTTAAATAACTATGAAAATAAAAGCGAATGCTTGAAAGAATTTAGTTAAAAAACTAGGCGAACATTTTGAAGAAAATCCGTAGGCTTAACAGGACGTTAAGCCAGCATCCTACAAGACAGGACGTCTTGATTAGGTGCGTTAGGATTTTCTAAAAATTTGAACCTTTAGTTTTTTCTAAATTTTTTCGCATGAGCGTTATTTTCATAAATATTTTACTTTGTAAACAAATAAAAAAGAGGGATTTTATCCCTCTTTTTTAAGCAAATTTAATTTTAAATTTTACATCTTATCTGGTGCATCAATACCTAGTAGCCCTAAACCAGTTTTTAATACAGTTTTTGCAGCAAATACAAGTAATAGCCTTGCTTTTTGTATATTCTCATCTTCTACAATTATAGGGCATTCGTGATAGAACTTATTAAACGCCTGTGCTATATCTACTATATGTCTTGTAATTATAGAAGGCTCATTCTTTTCCATAGCATTTACTACAGCTTCAGGGAATGATTGAAGCAATCTTATAACATCAACTGCTTCCTGATTAGTTAATATTGAATAATCAACATCGTTAGTAATATCATATTGTTTTTTATTAAGTACACTATTTGCTCTTGCATGAGTATATTGCACATAAGGACCTGTTTCTCCATCAAAACTTAACATTCTGTCCCAATTAAATACAATATCTTTTATCTTATTGTTACTTAAATCGTTAAAAATTACTGCTCCTATACCAACTTGTCTAGCTACTTCATCTTTATTATCTAAGTTAGGATTCTTTTCTTCAATTATTTCTCTTACCTTGTCAATCGCTTTGTTTAATAATTCTTCTAATAAAATTACATTACCTTTTCTAGTTTGCATTCTACCTTCTTCTGTACTTACACGTCCAAAAGGTACATGTTCTAATTTATCTGCCCATTCAAATCCCATTAGTTCAATAACTTTGAACCATTGGGCAAAATGTAAATTCTGTGAATAATCTGTTACATAAAGTGCCTTTTCAAAATTGAATGTCTCCTTTCTATAAATAGCTGCTGTTATATCTCTTGTTGGATATAAAGTAGCACCATCACTCTTTAACACTAAGCAAGGAGGCATATCGAACTTTTCTAAATCAACTACATATGCACCCTTACTTTCTTTAAGCAGATTTTTTTCTTTTAGTAACTCTATTACTCTATCCATTTTGTCATTGTAAAAACTTTCACCTGTAAAATAATCAAATTTAACTTTTAATAAATCATAAATTTTATTAAATTCCTTTAAACTTAAATCAACAAACCAATTCCATAACTTTCTAGCCTCTTCATCGCCATCTTCAAGTTTTTTGAACCATCTTCTTCCTTCTTCCTCTAATTCAGGATTTAATTCTGCTTCATCATGGAACTTTACATAAAGCTTTAATAAAGTCTTAATAGGTTCTTTTTCTATTTCTTCTTTATTTCCCCACTTTTTATATGCAGTAATTAATTTTCCGAATTGTGTACCCCAATCGCCTAAATGGTTTATACCAATACAATTATATCCAAGAAACTCATATATTTTATACAAAGCATTTCCTATTACAGTAGAACGCAAATGTCCTACGTGGAACGGTTTTGCGATGTTAGGTGATGAAAAATCTATAACTATATTCTTGCCGCTCCCCAAATCTGATGAACCATAGTTTTCTTTTTTTGAAAAAATTTCTTCTAATACAGTTTTAGCCAAAACTTTTTTGTCAATAAAGAAATTTACATATGGTCCAACATTCTCAATTTTTTCAAAATAATCTTTACTATCTAAAATTTCAACTATCTCTTGAGCTATTAGATTTGGAGCTTTTCTAAACGCTTTTGCCAACTTAAAACATGGCATAGCATAGTCTCCCATGTCATGGCTTGGGGGAATTTCTATTAATGCTTCAACATCTTCTTGACTTAAAGATTCTACCTTTTCACTAACGATTCGCGCAATCTCTTTTTTGAAATCTATCATTTTAAAACCTCCTTTATATGATTTATGTATTATTTTCCAGTAAACAAAAAAACTCTCATCTCCTGAAGAGACGAGAGTTAATCCCGTGTTACCACTCTTATTGGCAAGTCTACTTGCCCACTCTAACCCTTTAACGCAGGGATACGTCTTATCCTACTAAATTCAGACAGCTTCTCCAGGGTGCGCTTCAGATAAACCTCCATGCCAGGCTTCCACCGTCCCTAGCTCGCTATTACTTCAGCTTATCCTACTCTCCCCTTCAACGAATTTGGTTATTTTATAATCCATAGGAAATTATCAACCTTAATGAATTGTGGATAATTTAAAATATAATTTCCGTTTATGGATTTCAACAAAATCTTCCTTAATTTATTTAAATCGAAGATTTTGTTATTATCATAATATACCATATTATTTTTTGTAAATCAAGGGGCTTTAGGAAAATATCTTAGTCCTGTCTATTGATTTTATATCTTTACATCCTGTTAATATCATTGCCTGCAGCAATTCTTTTTCCATTTTATTTAAAACTGCAAAAACACCTTCTTCATATCCGCCATACGCTCCAATAATAATAGGTCTACCCAATAATACTGCATCTGCTCCTAGAGCTAACATTTTAAACACATCTACTCCTGAACGTATTCCTCCATCAACTAAAATGGTAATTTTATTCTTAACAGCATCTACTATCTCAGGAAGTACTTTAGCTACACCCGGAGTATGGTCTAAAACTCTTCCTCCATGATTAGAAACAACAATAGCTTTTGCCCCAACTTGGACAGCTATTTCTGCTTCATCTGGTGTCATAATACCTTTTAATATAAAAGGTAAATCAGTAGATTCAATTAATTCTTTCAATTCAGATTTAGTTTTTGGCCCAACAGGCTGACCTTTAAGAGCCATAGTTATAAGTCCAGCACCATCTATATCAACACCAATAGCCAAAGGCTTAACTGCTTCTGCTTTCCTTATATTTTCTATTATTTTTTTATTTTCTCTAGGTTTAATTATTGGTATACCCATTCCATTTACGTTTTTTATTCCTTCTAATCCAGTTATATACATAGATAAATCGGCTGTATCTCCTGTCATACCAATTGTTCCAGCTGAAATACTACCTTTAAGAACTGCTTCAACATACTCCTCTTCTGTTAGTGCACCACCCATATTAAAACTGTTTCCTGTTACAGGAGCAGATATTATAGGAATGTCTAATTTTATACCGAACAATTCTATAGAAGTATCAGGAGTTTTAGCATCATGAATTGTCCTCATCTTAAGCTGTATCTTTTTTAATTCTTCTATATTATTTTTAAACGAAGTACCAGTGCCAGCCCCTCCCATTCCAGGAACTTCACCTGCACAAGCAACACCGTTGCACTCGTTACAAACTCTACAGTATCCTTTCATTCTTTTTCTTGCAGTTTCATATATTTGCTTTATATCCATACTAAACCCCCTAATAAACTTAAATATTTATTATAATTATATTATTTATCTGGAAAGAAATCACTACTAAAATAGAACTGTTTACTTAAATCCACTCCATTTATTTCTGAAATAGCTTGTCCTTCTATTTTAAACATAACACTCTCATTTCCATCGAAAAATGTTAGTGTATTTACTATTGAATCAATAGCCAATTTAGTAGATTGTTCATCATTTGGCATATTGTCTATAAATTCTTTTGATAAATCAACATATACAACACCATTTTCCTTAGTTAATCCTAGAAGCTTTGTACCTTCTGGAACTGGCGATATAAAATCTTCAAAACCGTTAAAATTTATTAGATGCTCTAATGCTATCCATTCAATATTTTTATCTTTTAATCTTGAGTCGTCTGCTTTAATTGTATACTTTTCAGCAAAAATAAACGGCATAGCTTTTTGTTTTAAGTATAGAACATAGTTTATTTCTTCAACTTTTTCCTTTTCGGTATTTTCAGATTCAGTATTTTCTATAGATACATTATCATTTGATTTGTCAGGTTGTTCTACTTTGTCCTTCTTTGAACATCCTACAAACAAAGTACCTATTAAAGTTATTGTTAATAAAATTGTTATTAACTTTTTCATATTATCTCCTCCCAATTCGAAATACATCTAATCTATTCAGAAATATAATTTAAAAAATCATTTTCTGTACAAACTTTTATACCATTTTTCATAAGCAACTGCGCTGTAATTCCATTCCCCTCTGTTATCCTTCCTGAAAATGTACCATCATAGATATAGCCTACACCACATGAAGGACTTTTTGACTTTAATATCGCAAGTTTTGCTCCAACTGCTTTAGCTATTTTTAACGTTTCATACCCCCCTTTTAAAAATTTTTCTGTTACATCAATTCCCTCTTTATTTAATACCCTTATTTCACCATCCTTAATAATTATTTCTGCAGGAACTCTAGGTGTAGGAAGTCCTCCTAACTGTTCAGGACAAACTAATATGGCATTTTTCTTTTTAAATAATTCATAAATTTTTTTATTAAAGTTATTTCCTCCATTATATTTACAGTTAACTCCAACTAAACACGCACTTATTATAATCATATTCTAACCTCACTTTAGCTCAACTATAGTTACTCCCGTACCACCTTCACCAAAATTACCTAACCTAAAATCTTTTACGTGACGGTGTGATTTTAACAATTGCTTTATTCCAGCTCTTAACACGCCAGTACCCTTTCCGTGTATAATAGTAACCTGTTTTAACCCTGCTATATATGCATCATCAAGATACTTGTCTGTATCAAGTAAAGCTTCTTCTAATGTTTTACCCCTCAGGTCAAGCTCAGTTTTTATATACTTAGCTTTAGAAGTCATTATCTTTCTTGTTCCAAAATTTTCACATGCTGATTCATTATCTTTAGCTCTAGCTAAGTTACTAATATGAACATTTATCTTCATTATACCAACTTGTACAACTAGATTTCCATCTTTATCCGGTTCAGATATTACTGTTCCTGTCTGGTTTAAATTAAGCAAAGTTACCATATCTCCTGGTTTTAGATTTTTCGGTGGCTTTCTATTCTTTTTGTTCAATAAATTTTCTGTTAATTCAGCTTCTAAATTATCAAGTTTATTTTTTAATTTGTCCTTTGCTTCTTGAATCTTTTTATTTCTCTCTTTATCTATCTCTATAGAAATCTCTCTAAGTTGTTTTATAATATTATCTGCTTCTTCCTTTGCTTCTTTAATAATCTTTTTTGCTTCCTGCTTAGCTTCAAATAATAGTTTTTCTCTCTGGTTACTTAATTTTATTTTCTTCTCATCTAATTCCTGCTTTAATCTATCTATATCTCTTTTCAGTTTCTCAGATTCTTCTCTATTTTGCTCTATTATTCTTCTATCTCTCTCAATCTTTGCTAAAACATCTTCAAATTCAATGTTTTCCCTGGAAATAAAGTCTTTAGCTCTTTCAATAATAAAGTCTTGAAGTCCTAACCTTTTTGATATTTCAAAAGCATTTGATTTTCCAGGTACACCGATTAATAACCTATATGTCGGACTTAACGTTTCTACATCAAACTCAACTGAAGCATTTTCTACACCTTCAGTTGTCAATGCATAAACTTTTAATTCACTGTAGTGAGTAGTTGCAATTGTCTTCGCTCCTATACTATGAAGGTAGCTTAATATAGACATTGCCAAAGCAGCACCTTCTGTAGGATCAGTACCTGCTCCTAATTCATCAAACAAAATAAGATTATTAGTTTGAGCATCTTTTAAGATTTCTACTATATTTGTCATATGGGAGGAAAATGTACTTAAACTCTGTTCTATACTTTGCTCATCACCAATATCTGCAAAAATTTTATCAAATACAGCAATCTGACTATGAAAATCTGCTGGTACAAAAAGCCCTGACTGCCCCATTAATGAAAGTAATCCAACTGTTTTTAATGTAACAGTTTTACCACCTGTATTTGGCCCTGTAATTACTAAGGTATCAAAATCTTTTCCTATGTGAATATCTATAGGTACAACTTTATCTTTATCTATTAATGGATGTCTGCCTTTTTTAATGTTAATATAACCTTCTTTATTAAGCTCAGGCTTAACCCCATCCATTTCTAGCGCTAATTTTGCTTTAGCAAATATAAAATCTAATTTCGCCAATATATCTATATTTATTTTTATATTATCTGCTTTTTCGGCTACTAAACTTGTCAATTCAGCTAAAATTCTTTCAATTTCAATTTTCTCTTTTAACTTAAGCTCTTTTAACTGATTATTTAATTCAACTACTGCCATTGGTTCAATAAATAAGGTTGCCCCACTAGAAGACTGGTCATGTACTAAACCTGGAAAATTACCTCTATACTCTTGTTTTACAGGCACCACATACCTATCTTGCCTTATTGTAATAATTGATTCTTGTAGGTACTTTCTATAAGTTGATGAATTAATTATTGAATTTAGTTTGTTTCTAATTGATTCATTTTTAGATTCTATTTGCCTTCTTATATTTCTTAACGTTTGACTAGCATTATCAGATATTTCTTCTTCACTAATAATTGACTCAAAAATTCTTTCTTCTAGTTCTTTAAATGTTGTCAGTAAATCTACCATATCTTCTATTATTGGATAACTGGATTTTTTATCTTCTTTACTTTTCTTAACAAATGTACTCATTCTCCTAGCTGCCCTTAAAGTATCTGCAATTTTTAACAAACTTCCTGGACTAAGCGAAGCTCCTATCTGTGCTCTTTTTAATTCAGCATATACATTATGAATGCCAGCTAAAGGAGGTCTTCCTCTTTTGATTATTAATTTAACAGCTTCATCTGTTTCTTCTAATATCTTTTCTACTTCATAAAAATCATTACTTGGTTTAAGTTTATTTATTAATTCTTTACCTAAAGAAGATTCAGCTTTTTCTAACAACTTGTCTATTATTTTGTCATACTCAAGAACCCTTAATGTCTTTTCATTCAATTTATCCACCTACTTCCTCTACATTGTTTAGTGTCTTTCTGCTTTGATTTTTTCTAAAGAACCCCTCTATAGTAATGTCCTTTAGTTAAACCTCTACTCTTTTTAATTTTATTAATAAACTCTACAATATTCTTTTCATCTATATTGTTGTTAGCTAAATCATAATACATTGTTTGTACTTCTTTTATATCATCTTCAAATGTAAAATCTAACCTAACCATATCTACATTACTGTTATAAATTTCTTTTAAGTTTTCAATAACTACCAATGGTTGACTGTTATATATTATAGTAGTCCCTCTTTTTCTAATAGTCCTAAAAACTTTACCTAATCTATCTTTTAATCCATAACCATATCTAAACTTACATCTATCACATTCTTTATCTGATAAACACCCTTTAATAATGGAAAATGGACAATATTTGCTTATCATGACAGGTAAATAACCGTACCCTATAGTTTCGCACATTAAATTAGTATTTAAGCAAATATTTTTTATCTGATTTAGTTTCAACTCTGGTGATAAAGTAACGCTTTTTACACCATATTCTTCAAGAAACTTGAGAGTAAAGCTATTGAATGCATTAATACCTACATCACAATGTATATTAGTATCGAAATTCTCTTTAATATATTTCAAAGTTCCCAAGTTAGAAACACTTATTCCATCAATATTTTCGATACCAATACTTTTAATTTGACAATTTAAAGTTTCAAAATCTGAGTTTGTTAAGATTTTCTCAGTCTGTAAATAAACCTCTTTATCATATTTTTTTATTTCTTCAATACATTCATTAATTCCTTCACAATAACTAATATACACTCTGTCTAACTTATTCAAATCAATTTTTTTAAACTGCTTATATGACTGTATACTAATACTTAGCAACTTATTCCTTGTTTTAACGTAAGGTTTACTTTTTTCTATAATATCCTTCATTTTATTTAAAATATCTTTTTCACTTATCTCAATTCTTTTATTTATTATAGCTCTTTTTTTATTTAATTCTTCTATAGCTTCTCTTCTTAACTTATTCAATACACTGACAGGAATCATAGAATTATTTTGCAGGCTTATATTTATATCTTTAAGAACGTAATGAGTTCCACCTAGTTTGCTTAATTGTTTTATTACTTTCTCTTCTGTAAGAAATATATTTGTTCCTTCTTGCACCTTTTCTTCACTTTCAATTGTAACATAATTACCTCTATCATCCCATAAATGCATCTTAATAGGATGGCCTATCTTTATTTCAACTTCCATATAAACATCTATCTTCTTTAATTTATCTCTTTCAGTAAATGATTTTCTTGCTTTTTCTAATAAAAGTACATCAGAAGTCTTATATACCTTGCTATCTTTCTTTATATTACCAATTTTCTTTATCTTAGCTACTTCTCCTTTTCTACAAGATTCTACTCGTTTTCCTTTCAAAAAGATAGAATTTACTATAATCCCATTCTTATTACCCTTATTATCAGTTATTTCTATTCCGTCCCCTACATTCATACTATCTTCTAATAAAATGTATATATACTTTTTATCAACATCAATAACTTTGCCAATATATACTCCTCTATTGTCAGGTCTATCTATCGCTACTAAATTTTTACCAAAATCACCAAGAATATATCCTTTTGTAAACTCTCTATTGAAAATTTGCAGTAATTCTTTCTTATCTTCTTTAGAAATTACTCTATCAATTCCATTGTATAAATTATCTAATTCCTTCTTATATTTATTTACTATAACCGCGACATATTCTGGTCTTTTCATCCTTCCTTCTATTTTCAATGATATAATACCTGCTTTTACTATTTTATTTAAATCTTCTATAGTATTTAAATCTCTAGTACTTAATAAAAACCTTTTATCTAATTTTGAAGATATTGTTTGTCCTGTTTCTGCATTAACTAATGTATAAGGCATTCTACACGGTTGTGCACATCTGCCTCTATTACCACTACGACCACCTATTATACTGCTCATTAAACACTGACCAGAATAAGAAATACATAATGCTCCATGAATAAATCCTTCTAATTCTATATTAGTTTTATCTTTAATGTATTTAATTTCTTCTACAGATAACTCCCTACCTAAAACCACCCTAGTAAAACCAAGCTCTTCTAAAAACTTTGCTCCGTATTGATTGATGATAGTCATCTGAGTGCTTCCGTGAAGCTCAAAATCAGGCAGTAATTTTCTCACTAAATTAGCTAATCCTAAATCTTGTATTATTATAGCATCTACATCTATGTTATATAAAAAAGATATATACTCTAAAGCTTCTTTAAACTCAGAATCGCTTAATAAGATATTGACAGTAACATATACCTTAACATCTTTTATATGTGCATACTCAATAGCTTTTTTTAACTCTTCTTTATCAAAATTTGAGGCATACTGCCTAGCATTAAACATTTTTCCACCTAAATAAACTGCATCTGCTCCATTTTCAACTGCTGCATAAAGTGACTCAATACTTCCAACTGGAGCTAATAGTTCTATTTTTTCTTTCACATTTACCATCTCCTGATAATATCTTTAAAGTCAGATATAAATAAATAAAGAGTAGCTTACTACTCTTTGTTTTTAAGCTTATTAATCTCTATTATAATGTTATCTAAAGACATGTTCAATCTATTTAGTTCACTCTTTAATTCTGAAAACTTTTGTTCAAGATATTGAGGGCTGTCTCCATCTTTAAATATACCTAAATCCTTTCTCCTTAATGGTTCTTCTGCATACTTCTTTATAACACTAAATTTCCCACAAGCCTCTATTATAGCTTTTTCTACATCATTTTCATCAGCAATCCCTTTTTTTCTTAATTCCTGCCTTAAATCATAAATATTAAATTTTTCTTTTTTCATATTTTCCTTCAATAATTTCCCATCTTTAATAAGATAAGTAGGTTTGCCATTTACAATATTTGCAATTTTCCTATTTTTGATTGCTATAAAAGCTAAAGCTATTTCTAATACTGCAATTGTAGATAAAATAAGTATTCCTTCCATAAGCGGCAACTCTTTATCTAATGCTACAGAACTCATTATATGACCAACACCTGTCATAAGTACTATATCAAAAGCACTCAACTCTCCGATAGAACGCTTACCCATAAAACGAACCATGATAAGTGCCAAAAAATATCCTAAAGTAGTCCTTAACATATATATAAAGTACCCAAAAATACTACTCTGCATGAAAATACCTCCACAAATTCTAATTCAAATTATATTTTGTGGAGATAAATCCTTTTTATGCAAAAATCTATTTTGCATCAAACGTTCTGATGAATTCCTCTAATTCTTTTTTAGTCTGAGCTAGCTCTATTTGTTTTTCATAAAGCTTATTTTGAAGTTCAGTAATAATTCTTTGTGTATTTTGCAATTCTTTTTCCTTCAAATCCAAAGCCTGCTCATATTTCTTTATTTTCTTTTGATATTCACTTAAGTTGTTATTTACATCATTTAACTCATTGCTTAACTTTTCATAATGAGACTTTATATCTTCAATTTCTGTTTCCTTTATCTTTATAATACTAAGCTTTTCTTCTATCTCTTTATCTTTTTCATTTATAATTTTATTTAAATTATCTACTAAACTCCTAGTTTTATACAACTCATCAGCAATAGTAAATGCTGTAAGAGTTGCAGCCATAGTTCGATTTAGTTTACTGTTTTTTTCTAATATATCTCTAATTTTATTATCTACATAATTTCCCAATTCCTTAATATATTCTTCAGACTCTTCACCTATTACTGTATATTCCTGACCTCTAATTCTAACCGTAACTTTCTTTTTTTCACCCATCAATATCCTCTCCTCTAAACCATGACTAATATTATATTTCTTTATTAGACATAATATTTCCTGCTATAACTTTATCAAGTTCTATTATATTATTACATAAAATGTTAACTTCTTCTACAAAATTAAGCCAGCAATAAAGTATAAACTTTATTGCTGGCTTTAAACTATCTTAAAGAAGCATCCAATTGCACTTCTAATGCTTTTACTATTCTTTCATGAACCTTTGTTACTTCTTCATCAGTTAAAGTTTTCTCATAAGACCTATATGTTATAGAATAAGCTACACTCTTTTTACCTTGCGGTATCTGTTTACCCATATATACATCGAATAATTTTACATTTTCAACTATACCACTGCTATTTTCCCAAATTATTTTTTCTATTTCTCTAACCATAATATCTTTATCAACTACTAACGCTATATCACGATTTATAGCAGGATATTTAGGAAGTGGCTTATATTTCTTCTCTAAATTAGTTAAAAATGCTATTATTTCAAAATCTAATTCTGCTATATACAGTCTTTCTTTAATACCATAGTTTTCTAATACTTCTGGATGAATCTCTCCTATCACACCAAGAACATTATTCCCTTTAATTATGTTTGCAGTTCTACCTGGGTGGAATGTAGTATAGTTTTCTTCTCTAATATATTCACAATCAGTTATGCCCAACTTTTTAAGCATTGTATCAACTACACCTTTAATATCAAAGAAATCGACTAAGCCATACATCCCTATACAAAGGGTTCTTATTTCATATGGCAATTCTTCAACAGGCAATTTTTTAGGTATGAAAATATTTCCTATTTCATAAGCCCAAGCTCTATTTACGCCATAGTTATAGTTTCTAGTTAATACTTCTATCATATTGGGAATTAAAGTAGTTCTCATAACACTATAGTCTTCACCTAATGGATTCATAATACGGACACAGCTTCTCTTCATGCTATATTCAGGTAAATTTATCTTGTCATAAGCCTTTGGACTTATAAATGAATATGTTGTTATTTCATTCAATCCAAGTCCTTTTAATATATCCTTTGTCATATCTTCAATTTTTCTGATCTTAGATTTGTCACCTCTAGTTAATGTACCAATCAAAGGTTTTGACTGTATTTTGTCAAATCCATAAATTCTGCCTATTTCTTCGATCAAATCAGCTTCAAGTTCAATATCTTTTCTGAATGTTGGGATAGTTACATGAATTTTTTCATTTTCAAATTTAGCTTTAAGCTCTAAACTGTTCAATATCTTTAGCATATCATCTACTTTTATCTCTATTCCAAGTAAATTATTTACTTTTTCTGGTCTTAATGTAATTTCTCTTTCATGAACCTTATCTTCATATATGTCAATACTACCCTTAACAACTGTACCAGCACCTATCTCCTCAATTAATTGGCAAACTCTATCGCAAGCCTTATGAACTAAGTTAGGATCTAAATCCTTCTCAAATCTAGCTGAAGCTTCTGTTCTCAATCCAACACCTTTTGAAGCCAGTCTTACACTTCTTCCATTAAAGTTAGCTGATTCTATAAGAATTGCTGTTGTCTCTTCTGAAACTTCACTATTTTCTCCACCCATCACACCTGCAATTGCAATAGGTTTATCCGCATCAGCTATTATAAGCATTGAATCTTTTAACTCTCTTTCTACTCCATCTAGAGTTACTATCTTCTCTCCTTCTTTTGCTCTTCTTACTATAACTTTTCTTCCACTAATTTTATCAAGATCAAATGCATGGATAGGCTGACCTAATTCAAGCATAACATAGTTTGTTATATCTACAATATTATTTATCGGTCTAACACCTGCTTCTATAAGCCTTCTCTGGATCCAAGTAGGTGAGCTTTTTAATTTTATATCTTTTACAACTCTAGCATAATATCTTTTACATAAATCCTTATCATTTACTTCAATGCTGCTTACATAGTTAGCTATATCATCTACTTCTTTGTTTATTTTTATTTCTGGATATTTTAACTCTTTTCCCAAAGTAGCTGCTGTTTCCCTAGCCATTCCCACAATACTTAAACAATCTGGGCGGTTAGGTGTTATCTCAAACTCAATTATTTCACCGTATAATTCTAATACTTCTTTTATATCTGAGCCTAAAGGATATTGTTCTGGTAAAATATATATACCATCCTTCAATTCTTTTGGTATTAAGTCTTCGTCTATTCCAAGTTCTTCAGCAGAACATAACATACCATAAGACTCAATTCCTCTAAGCTTTGATTTTTTTATCTTTAATCCATTAGGAAGTTTAGCTCCTACCAATGCAACTGGTACATAATCACCTACTTTAATATTAGTTGCACCAGTCACTATCTGTAATTTCTCTACTCCTACATCTATTGTAGTGATAACTAGTTTATCTGCGTTTGGATGTTTTTCTATATTTAAAATTTTTCCAACTACAACTTTTTCAACACCTTTATCAACACTTTCAATAGAATCTACGTGTGAACCAGACATAGTCAACTTATCAGCTAATTTCTTTGAATCAATATCAATATCAACATATTCTTTCAGCCATTTAACTGGTACTAACATAATCTTTCCTCCCTTAAACTATCTTATATTTAAATAGCGCAATTTCATTAAATACATACTAAAACTGTTCTAAAAATCTCATATCATTTTCAAACAACAATCTAATATTGTTTATTCCATACTTAACCATAGCAATTCTATCTACACCTAAACCGAATGCAAAACCACTATATACTTCAGGGTCAATACCACAATTTTTTAGTACTTTTGGATGAACCATCCCACAACCTAATATCTCCATACTCCATCCAGTACCATTACAAGCTGGACATCCTTTACCTTTGCACTTAAAACATGAAACATCTACTTCTGCACTTGGTTCTGTAAATGGGAAGTAATGAGGTCTAAACCTTACTTTCATATCTTCACCAAATATTTCTCTTACAAACTTATATATTGTATCTTTTAAATTTGCCATTGTTATATTTTTATCTATTACAAGACCTTCAAACTGGTGGAACATTGGTGAATGTGTGTCATCAACATCATCAAATCTAAAAGTTCTACCTGCTGATACTATCCTTAACGGTGGTTTTATTTGTTTCATAACTCTAATTTGTACAGGTGAAGTATGAGTTCTCAAAAGTATATCATCTGTAATGTAAAATGTATCTGAAGGGTCTCTTGATGGATGATTTTCTGGTGAATTTAGTGCATCAAAGTTGTTATATACTGTCTCAACTTCAGGCCCTTGAACAACGCTGAACCCCATATTCATAAACACATTTTCCAATTCTTCCATAACACTTATTAGAGGATGTCTGTGGCCTATTATTTTTTCTCTGCCTGGCATAGATATATCAATTTTTTCAGCAGCTAGTTTTTCTCTCTGCATTTTTTCTTTTAGGTCTAGCTTTAGTTTTTCAATTTCTCCTTCTATCATTTCTCTGACTTCATTAGCTATCTTCCCAATAATAGGTCTTTCTTCTTTACTTAAGTCTTTCATTCCTCTAAGAACTTGTGTTAATTCTCCTTTTTTCCCTAAAAATCTTATTCTTAATTCTTCTAATTTTTCTAAATCTGTAACCTTTTTTATTTCATTTAAAGCACTCTCTTTGATTGCATTAAGTCTTTCCTTCATATTTTCTCTCCTTTCATTATTTACTTGAAATAATCTTAACTAATGCTATAACTAAAAAATATAATCCACTAGTAATTAATGAATTTATTAATATTTCTCTTTTAGTTCTTCTATTTTTTCTAAACCTATTTGTTAAATAAGTTATAGCGAAATATGCTATAAAAAACACAAGAGTACTTACTAAATGTACTAACATAACTAATTCCAACTCCCCTTTATGTTTTTTAAAATAAAAAATAAACCTTCATCCCACAAAGGGACGAAGGTTCTCCGCGGTACCACCCTTATTGCTTGTTAATAACAAGCCTCTCCTTTATATAACGGCATAGCCGGCATAAGTCTACTACTATTTCAACTTAGCAGTTCAGGAGTGAACTTCAGCATCCTCTCACCTAGAAATGCTTCCAGCCAAAGGCATTTCCTCTCTTAAGGCATCAGATACCTACTCTCTCCCTCATCACTATTGTCTATATTTATTTTTATACTGAATTTATTAACAAAATATTTGTTTTTATAAAAAGCTATCTAACAATCATTAGTTATTAGTTATTAGTTTTTAGTCAATAGTCGTTAGTAATTAATCTGTAAATTACTGACTATCGACTATCAACTAATTTTACATTTTACTTTTTCAATTTTACATCTTTGATCTAGCACCAAGTACCTAGATTTCTATTTTATTATATCATGTTATTATTGTACATAACAAGATGGCTAAACTTAAGTATATAGGGCTATTCTTTGCCTGTAAGTTTCATACATTATAACTCCAGATGCTATAGCAGCATTTAAAGATTCTGTCCTTTTCTCTATCGGTATTTTTATTTTATGATCTGATAATTCGATAGCTTCCTTCGAAACTCCAGACGCCTCGTTCCCTATAATCAACGCGAAATCTTGTGTTAAATCTATATCATAACAAAATTGTTCAGCATCTAATGAGGTAGCTATTATTTTTATGCCAATCTCTTTAAATTTTGTTATGACTTTTTCTATGCTATCTTCATATGATACAGGCAAATGAAACAATGAACCCATTGTAGACCTAATAGTCTTAGGATTGAATACATCAACACAACCTCTTGTCAATACAATGCCATTTGCTCCGAAAGCATCTGCTGTTCTGATTATTGTACCTAAATTGCCTGGATCCTGTATTTTATCCAATATTATAATAAAGTTTCCTTCTTTAATAAAAATATCATCTAAATTTACTAAATTAAATTCTATTATAGCTATAATGCCTTGAGGATTCTCTGTATCTGAAACAGTTTTTAATATCTTCTCTGTTATTTTAAACAATCTATATCCTTTTTTATTTATCAAGTTAAACAGTTGTTGCCCTCCAAAAGTATCAAATAGCGACTCTGTATATAAAATCGAATCAATTTTAACATCAGATTTAACAGCCTCTTCTACTGCTCTTACACCTTCTACAAAAAATTTTCTCTGCTTCCATCTATCTTTTTTCTTATGAAGTGCCCTAACGCTTTTAATTAGTGGATTTGACAAACTTGTTATATTAGCTTCCATGAAAACACCTCAACTAGCTCTTCTTCTCTAGTTTTCTTAAGTCCTCATTATTTCCAATTACTATCAACACATCATCTGCATTTATCACATCATCTGCATAAGGAGAAATATTAATCTCTTTGCCGCGCTTGATTGCCATAACATTTATTCCATATCTTGTTGGTAATTTTAACTCTCTTAAAGTCTTTCCTGCCCA
Organism: Caloranaerobacter ferrireducens; assembly: GCF_001730685.1. Lineage (NCBI taxonomy): Bacteria > Bacillati > Bacillota > Tissierellia > Tissierellales > Thermohalobacteraceae > Caloranaerobacter > Caloranaerobacter ferrireducens. Next base: position 29,771 of record NZ_MDJR01000009.1, read on the forward strand.
TTCTTCCATAGTAGCAATTTCTACTATACTGTAATCTGGAGCTAACTCTATATAGTCAAGTATATTAGATGAAACTAGATTATGAGCAACTCTCACACCCATATCTCTTTCTGGGAAAATAACTCTATCAGCACCTATTTTATAAAGTACTTTACCATGTAATTCCCCTTGAGCTTTTGCAATTACTGTCTTGATGCCTAGTTCTTTCGCAATAAGCGTTGCCATAATTGATGCTTGTATATCTGAACCAATACTTACAATTGCCACATCAAAGTTTCTTAATCCCAATGTTCTTAGTGCATTCTCATCTATTGCATCAGCTTGAACTGCATGAGTTACAGAATCAGATATTTCTTGAATTCTCTCTTCATTTTTATCGATTGCAAGCACATCATATCCTAGACTGTAAAGAGTTTTAGCCACACTTGCTCCAAATCTACCACAGCCTATAACAACAAACTGTCTCATATTTTTCACCTTCCTAACCTACCAAAATCCTCTCTTCTGGATATCTATAAGTTCCCTTATATTCTCTTTGTTTCTTTGCAAATGCAAACGCCATCGTAAGTGGTCCTACTCTACCTGCAAACATTGTAAGAGTAATAATTAATCTGCCTAATACAGATAAATTCGGTGTAAGTCCTCTGCTTAAACCTACTGTTCCAAAAGCAGATGTCGTTTCAAAGAATATATCTAAAAATGATGCTTCTTTCTCTGTTAATGATAATATCATAGTTACAAAAATAATTAAAGCTAAACCGATACCTACAACAGCCAATGCTCTATAAACTAAATCATGTGGTATTCTCTTTCTATAGACCTCAACATCATTAGTACCTCTTATTACAGAAATTATAGCCAATACTATAGCACCAACTGTAGTTGTCTTAATTCCTCCAGCAGTAGAACCTGGAGACCCTCCTATAAACATTAGTATTATTGTTAGAAAAGCTGTAGTATTGGTAACTGCACCTGTATCTATACTATTGAATCCAGCAGTTCTAGGTGTCATAGCCTGAAAAGCTGAAGCCAATATCTTACCTTTAAAGCTTAACTTCCCTAATGTAGCAGGATTATTATATTCAACTATGAAAATAACTAAAAAACTAAATAGTAACAATAAAGCCGAAATAATTAGAACTAACTTAGTATGTAATGAAAACTTCTTAAACTTTTTATTCTGTGAAATATCCATATATACTGTATAACCCAAACCACCAACTATAACTAAAAAGATAACAGTTAGATTTACAATAACATCATCAACAAAAGGTACCATACTTTCTCCAGTTAAATCAAAACCTGCATTACAAAAAGCTGATATTGAATGGAATATCGAAAAACTTACTCCTTTAATAAAACCATATGTTGGAATAAATCTTATTGATAACAGTAGCGCTCCCAGACCTTCAATCATTATTGTCGATATTATTACATATCTAGTCAATTTTACAAGACCTGATAACGTAAACTGATTTAACTCTTCTTGTATTATAAGTCTTTCTTTAAGAGTTATTCTTCTACCTAGCAGCAAAGCTACTAAAGTAGCTAAAGTCATAAAACCTAAACCGCCAATTTGCAATAATATCAGTATAACTACTTTACCAAATATTGTCCAATGAGTAGCAGTATTCACAACTACCAGCCCTGTAACACAAACAGCTGAAGCTGCTGTGAATAGAGCATTTACAAATCCGATACTCTTACCATCTTGAGATGCAATTGGCAGATTAAGTAATGTTGCACCTATTAATATTAGTCCAGCAAAGCCTAAAACTAAAACTTGAGCGGGATTCAATTTAAGTTGATTTAGTCGACGTCTTAGCTCTATTGTAATCATCCCCTAGTAAATATTATTGTGTATTATTACAACTTAAATTATTTTTATTATACCATTTTATACCTATTATTAAAAGTTATGTTTGAAAAAATAAAAGTCCCGTAACCGGAACTTTTATTTTTATATTAGTTTAAACTACTTTTTGCAACTTCAACAAGTTTTTTGAATCCTTCTGGATCATGTATAGCCATTTCTGATAACATTTTTCTATTTATTTCTATATTAGCTTTTTTAAGTCCATTTATAAATCTGCTGTATGACATTCCATTTAGTCTAGCAGCAGCATTTATTCTGCTTATCCAAAGCTTTCTAAAATCTCTCTTTCTTAACTTTCTACCTATATAAGCAAATCTAAGTGATCTCATTACAGCTTCATTTGCTGGTCTGAACTGCTTACTTTTTGCTCCATAATAACCTTTTGCAAGTTTTAATATCTTTTTATGCTTTTTTCTAGCATTTAATGCTTTTTTTACCCTTGCCATTCTATGCTACCTCCTTTACGTATATCATTATTTTAGTATGGTAGTAACTTACCAACTCTCTTATAGTCAGCTGCACTAACTAATGAGGATTTTCTAAGATTTCTCTTTCTCTTTGCAGTCTTTTTAGTTAATATATGGCTCTTATAAGCCTTATATCTTTTAAGTTGTCCTTTGCCTGTTTTCTTAAATCTTTTAGCAGCTCCTCTATGAGTTTTCATTTTTGGCATCTGAATTCCTCCCCTCAGTTAATTAATTTATAGGACTTAAAATCATAGTCATATTTCTTCCTTCAAGTTTAGGCTTTTTATCTATATTACCAACTTCTTTTGTTAATTCTGCAAACTTCATCAATACTTCTTCACCTTTATCAGTATAGCCCAATTCTCTACCTCTAAATCTTACTGTTACTTTAACTCTATCACCATTTTTCAAAAATTTAACAGCTTTTTTAGCCTTTACGTTCAAATCATGTTCTTCAATGTTAGGTGTTAACCTAATTTCCTTAACATTAATCACCTTTTGATTTTTCTTTGCTTCTTTAGCCTTTTTAGCTTGCTCGTACTTGTACTTGCCATAATCCATTATACGGCATACTGGTGGATTTGCATTAGGTGCAACCTTAACCAAGTCAAGCTTTCTTTCTCTTGCTATTTGTTGTGCTTTCTTTACTGGCATTACTCCAAGCTGACTACCATCTACGTCTATTAATCTTACTTCCTTATCCCTGATTTGTTCATTAATTTGAAGTTCTTTAATATTAGGACACCTCCTGGTATTTTTTCCTTATAATATATAAAAGCGGATAGTAAAAGAATATACTATCCGCCTAAAATGCATAAATAAAGTACAACTTTGCCATAATTAACCCTATAAGCCGAGCCATAGGGTGAGAAGCGGATAGCTTCTACTTTATTTTGCTCCAGTACATTATATTCTAAAATATCCTTTTTGTCAATAATTTATTACATATTTATTTATTTTATGATAATCTCCTTTCTCTATGACCATAATTTATCAATATGAATTTTACAACGTAATACTTGAAAATACTCGATTTTTGCCATATAACGGTACATATAGAAATGTATCAAAAACAGCAAAAAAACCCGCAGTTTTATGCAGACTTAGTGTTTTCTATCCTCGTTCAGTAGAAGCCAAACTATTTATAATTGAATATGTAGAAACTTTTTATAACTGCAAAAGGCTTCATTCCAGACTTGGGAATAAATCACCAATAGAATACTAGCGTGACTATTACAAGAACAAATGTCTATGATGCTGGTTACATAGACAGAAAGAGAAAAGAACAGACCCTCGATTATTACAAGACAACCATTGTTAAGAGTATACCAAACTTCCTGAAGATGTTACAAAAAAGGGTAGAGTTCTCTGCCCAAAAGCTAATGGAAAAATGTTTTGGGCAGACTTTGATGTCGAAAGCAAGAAACATACTTACATTTGCAGTTTAACTAATCCCAATGATTGTTCCTTTGCTGATATTTGTAACCTTTTAGATGAAATAATAGCTTTTCGTAAAAGTAGGAATAATGTTTTTGAACAGCTTCTGAAATTCTAAAATTCCTAACGTTCTTACGAAGATTTAACTCCTGAACAGATTGAATTTTAAGCTGATCCAATATTTGATTAGCCCGATCTTTAAGGTGATGATAAGGGATCTCCTGTAAAATTTGTTGTCAAGTCATGATCTACCCCGAATAAATAATCTCTTACCCTTTTACTGTCACACTCTCTCTGTTTCGTTTAATTCTTCCTTAATGGACCCTTTATATTGCATACCAACGAATAATCCAAAAAGAGTACATACACAAAGAAATAAGAAAATTAGCCAATATCCCCCATTAAATGTTAATCCGAAACGCTCTGAGATAAAAAGAAGGCCTGTTAATATTGGAATACCAATAGCTCCTCCGCTGTTTCGGCTCAATTGAACCATTCCACCGATTATAGCTTGCTCATTTTTAGAAACTGCGCTTTGAGCTGGTAATAAAAACGTGGGTAATAGGGTCCCTATTCCAAATCCCATAGTAAAGATGAATACATATATCCAGTAATTAAATACATTCAGGAAGCTCATTGCAGTTAATATAGCTAAACTTAGAAATAAAGTTAACCATCCAATTTGGGCCAACGCTTTGTAGCTATACTTTTTTACTGCACGTCCACTAAGAATGGTTCCAAGACCTATGCCAACAGTGAGCGGAATAAGCAACTTGCCGCTATTCATAGAACCATTTCCTAAAACCTTTTCAGAGTAGAGCGGCAATATGGCAATCGCCCCATACATCAATAATCCAATCAAGAAAGCGGTTATATTTGCTAAACGGACATTCTTGATACGAATAAATTCCGGTGGAATCACAGGATATGGATGTCGTTTTTCATGAAGAACAAATAGAGCAAACAAAACGAGGCTTGCCACAAAAATAGACAAAGATATCTGATCTAGCCCCGTTTTCCCTAACCGAGTCCAACCTTGAATGAAAAGGGCAATGAAACTACCAAAAAGCAAAGCTCCAATCATGTCGAGTTGACGAATTGAACCGTGAGATGTTTGATTAGATGGCAAACGCAGCGGATAAATCAACAACAGAGACAGCAGTCCAACCGGAATGACCATGTAAAACGCCCAAGGCCAACCAAAGTTTTGTGCTATGAAACCACCCAAAATCGGCCCGACCACATTCGATAGTAATTGTGTGGCAGCATAAATCCCCATAGCAGAACCGCGCTTTTCCAAAGAAAATAAATTACTTATCAGAGCTATGGTCACTGGACCAATAGCCCCCACACCCAATCCCTGAACCATTCGCGCCCCGATCAAAAATGTCATAGATGGGGCAAGGCCACATAGCAAAGAGCCGACTATAAAGATTGTCATTCCGATCATATAGAATTTCTTATAACCGTATAAGTCGGCCATCTTTGCAAACAAAGGAATCGTAATGGTAGATACGATTATGAAGCTGCTGAACACCCAACCATACCATTGCCAACCTCCATATTCATTCATGATCTGAGGTAAGATGGTAGCAATGACTGTCTGCATCAACATATTCGCCGCTGTTCCAAAAAGAATCCCTGTAAATGGAATAGATATACGGTTACGCATCTTTATCACCTTCCAATATTTGGACGTAACCTTTTGTTCCGTCCACGCGAATATAGTCGCCGTCTTTAATAATCTCGGTTGCTCTATCGATGCCTACAACTGCAGGAATCCCATATTCGCGTGCAACCACTGCCCCGTGAGTCATCATACCGCCGACCTCCATAACCAGGCCTTTTGCTGAATTAAAGAGAGGAGTCCATCCCGGATCGGTAAAGGGTGCAACCAATATTTCACCTGGGTTGAGTTTAGCTTCCTCTGGTCTCAAAACCACTCGTGCAACTCCTTCTACAACCCCTGCAGAAACCGGCGTACCGATCAATGCACCTTCTGGGGCTTCAATATCACGTTGTCTTCCCGTAATCACTTCTCCTTCGCTTGTCATGACACGAGGAGGAGTGAGTTTTTGGTATTGTTCGTATTTTATTTTTCGTGATTGAACAAGTTCGCGGATGTTGCCGGAAAAACGATTCTCTTCCAATGCTAGAAGTTCTTCCAGTGATAGATAGAATACATCCTGCTCATGTTCCAAGATACCTTTACCAACAAGGGCCCGTCCTTCATCCAAAATGGCTTGCTTGTAAATATCAAAATGTTGAATAATAATGTACTTGTGATGCTCTCGCATTCCCATTCCACTACGAAATACAGTAATAAGGCGGGACATTAGTTTCTTTTTGAGATATCCGCCGCGGGTCTTTCCGATACGTGAGAGAATCTCCTTAGCCGCTTGTTCAGCTTCCCTCTCTCCCCGTCTGAACTTCTCCCGATGTTCACCGGGAGCAACACTTCGGATATGGCTCATAATGGACGGCACAAGCAGGGTTGGTGCTTCTCGCCATCGTGGATTGGTTACATCAATTTCACCGGGACAGCGCATCCCGTATTTATCCATAAATTGAACCAGCTTCTTCCCAAACGCCTCTCCTTCCCGAATCCGACCAAGCCCTTCATAAAACGTCTCATCCTTCGCCCTTTGCAGGTAGTCGATCACTTGAGGATACGGCCTTGCTGCATCAGCCAAATCTCCAATCATCAATCCCAGTTCGGTTGTAACATTTCCGGGCAACGATTTCTTTAATTTATTTAACAAGTGAACGCTTTGCTGATCCCCCAACCACTTTTGGCTCAAACGTTCGATCAGCTTCAATGCCACAACCCCTGAAAGCGGATAAGGCACGACATTCAAGAGCGGATAAGGCGAGGTTAGTAGCAGATTCCCGAGGCTCTCTTGGATTCGTTTGATTCTCTCTGCTCCGGAAGCCCCATTCACAAAGCTTTCACATTCTTTAATTGATCGCAGCATAAAATCATTCACGTATTTTATTCCCTGAGAAGGATCCCTGAAAAACAAGTTTTTGATGACGTTCTTGGCAAACGGAAGAACTATTCGAACCACTTTTCTTTTTATCTGTTTGTTTGGTTTACATTGAAAGTCACCGCGTTCGATTAATTCAGATATCGCACTGGCGATTAACTCATCAATGCCGCTCAAAACGCGAGGCAAAATCTTTCGAACCGGCTTCAGGCAAAGAAGTTCAGTAATGTCAATAAATAACCTTCCGCCGGCCTCAAGAAATGCATAGCTCTCGGAACGGACCGAACCTTTTTTCCCGAAAGGGATCATGGTGCGCCAAAACGAAATCGCCAGCGGTTTCATCGCGTCTGTCATCATTTGCTGATGGCCAAACGAAAAAAACACGTGTAATTTGTCATCCGTGATATGCGGTACTGGATAGAGAGAGGTGATAGGTCGGCTCTGTACGATGTAAAATTTCCCGTCCACCAAACACCATTCAATGTCTTGTTCCGATCCATAATGTTCCTCAATCTTCTGACCTATTTTCGCCAATTCGAGGATTTTCTGGTCAGACAGCGCTTGGACTTCTTGTTTTTCGGCAGGGATGTTCTTTGTAATTGTTCCACCTTCTGGCACAGGGTAAATCGCAATTTTCTTTCTGGATATCTGTTTTTTGATGATTTCACCAGACCGAATTTGATATAAATCGGGTGATACAAGCCCAGATACAAGCGCTTCGCCCAAACCAAAACTGGCATTAATGGAAATGATTTTTCGATTACCCGAAATGGGGTCCGCCGTAAACATGATCCCCGACACTTCTGGAAAAACCATTTCTTGAACGACAACCGAAAGAAATACAGAACGATGGTCGAACCCGTTTTTCGCCCGATATGAGATAGCACGATCCGTAAACAGAGAAGCCCAGCACTTTTGTATGGCATGGAGCAGTTGCTCTTGCCCTCGTACATTCAAATACGTTTCTTGTTGCCCCGCAAAAGAGGCTGTTGGCAAGTCTTCCGCCGTCGCACTGGAACGGACCGCATACGATTTTCCATCTCCGGTACGTTCCCATGCCTGCAGAATCGCAGATTGAATATCATCAGGCATGGAAATGGATTGCAGGTGTTCCCGAATACGTTTTCCCAATATACGGATTTCTTTTAAAGAGTCCGGACTTACCCTATCGAGCTGGTTGAAAAGTTCACCCATCTCTTGACTTGTTTCGATAAATTTACGATAGGCCAAAGTCGTCACGCAAAAACCTTGTGGAACCGGAATTCCTGCTTTTGTCATTTCACCCAGATTTGCTCCCTTTCCGCCCACTAACGGCAAGTGTGTCTTATCGATCTCTTTGAAATACAATATGTATTTCTCCATTTCATCATCCCTCCTCTTCGTTTATCCCCTGCATTCATTTGGCACCCAGAGAAGCTTTATCTAGCCATGTCTACACTTTAAAGAATTTATGGAACCAGGGGGACGTTTATATTATTTACGGTTTCCAAACGACGTGCGATAGCCCCTCCTGCTACTACAGATCAGCGGGGGGCAGTCAACAATTTGCATATTTGCCACGTTTACTTCGCAAAATAGGAATCTGTTACAAAAAAATCAGAATCCATCAGAGCTTGACGTTTGGCTCAAATATCTTTGGTTCCACAATTCCCGTACAGAAGATTTTGATTAAAGCATCCAAAACGTCCACCATTGAGAACCCATGTCGAGAAAGAGAATCGGGTCTGATTAAAGCCTGTCCTGCCTCAAAAAAAATCACCATTGCCAGACGCGGCTCAATATCTTTTACCAACCCGGCATCCTGAGCCCGCTGTAACAAACGCTCAATGAATTTGATTTTTTCAGCCCTATGTTGTTCGATTCGTTTCCATAAGTCAGGAAGATATTTTTGTACATCCTCTAAAAACAAAGGTCCAAGAAGAGTAATTTGATCCTTCACTTGTATTAACGCATCCTGAAGAGCATGCAGAGGGTCGGACTGTTGGGATTCCGCCATATCGATAATTTCATTTACCCGACCTAGCGCACCTTCTATTACAGCAGCTGCTATTTCCTCTTTCCCGGAAAAATATTGGTAAATCGTCTTTTTACTCATTCCCAATCGATCGGCCAAATCACTAATAGTTACGCTCTTATACCCCCGAGCATTAAACAAATCATGGGCCGCCTGAACAATACGCAAGCGATTATCTTCCATAAAACACCTCCAATCAGTTTTAAGAAAACCAAGGAAACCAAAAATGTATCTACAGTTTCTAAGGTAGATTATAAATCACATTAATATGTTCGTCAACAAATTTTTTTCGAGACGCATCGCCGATTCTTAATATGTGGAACAAATCGTTTTTAACTGCATACGGATTTGTTGTTATTAAATATTTAACTAGCTACAAATAACCTTCATGTACTGCCCATATGGTAGAAGTAAACCCCTCTTCATCAACTTCATTTATAGCACTACCAGCTTCATAGTAACCTATGTTTCATACATATTTGCTCAGAAGGAATCTTTTCAACAATACCAACTGAACATTTATCAAGTTAATTTATATTAGAAAAAACTGATACAATTTTATTTTCTTTAATCGAAGACTGCAGTGATAATATTATATTTGACTGTTCTATATTTAAACACCTCCATTAAGCGATTAATTTTATTACTTAAAATTCCTTTTATTTGACTTATATTTACAAACAGTTTATATTTCAATTAGAACACCTTATTTTTAGTAATATATAGCTTTATCTTGCTTTGTTATAGTTTTCAAAAAAGGCTAACAGCAAAGATAATAGCTGTTAGCCAATAAATCAGTAAAATACTATCTTGCAAGCTCATATAAAGCTTTTGCATATAATTTTGTTATTTTAATCAAATCATCTATAGCTATATATTCATCTTTTTGATGAGCTAATTCTTCTTGACCAGGGAATAATGGTCCAAATGCCACAGCATTTTTCATAGCTCTTGCATAAGTTCCCCCACCTATTGTTATAGGCTTACTTTCATGGTCACCAGTAACTTCCCTATACACACTCATTAATTTTTGAACAAGTGTATCTTCACTTGGAACATATATAGGTGGTAAATGTTCTATATGTACTATTTTTACTCCCGTACCTTTCAATTCTTCCTCCATTCCCTTATAAACATCTTCACTCTTATATTCTATCGGATATCTTATATTCACTAAAACTTTAACCTCATCTTCATTCATATTTATAACACCAACATTAAATACTAATTTACCAGACACACTATCTTCAAATCCACAGCCTATAGATTGACCATTATATTCCATACCTATTTTTTTATTGTATAACTTAACAAATTCACTTGCATCACAATCACATTCAACTACTTCTCCTAAAAATGCAATCAACTGAGAAATAGCGTTTTTCCCTGCCTGTGGAGTACTACCATGTGCAGATATACCATAAGACTTAATTATTACCTGCTTTCCTTTATCCTCTAATGAAAGTTTATATCCTGTTCTTTCTACAAATTTATCAAATTTCTCTTTAACAAAACCTTTCTTTTCATCAACTACTTCAAGCATTGCCTCACAATAGTCTGGAACCATATTAGGTCTATTACCACCTTTTATATAGTTTATCTTAACTGCACAATTACATTTCTTTTCAAATTTTTTCTCAATATTAAAAATTAATATACCCATTTCACCATGTATAACTGGAAAGTCTGCATCTGGTGTAAAAGCTAAATCTGGAGCCTTTACTTTCTTAAGATAATAATTAATACCGCCCCATCCAGATTCTTCATTAGTTCCAAATATTATTCTGATTTTTTTATTAAGTTTAGCTCCCGACTCTTTTATAGACTTCATAGCATATAAAGCAGCTACTGTAGGTCCCTTATCATCAATAGCACCTCTACCATATATTTTTCCGTCATGTATTTCAGCAGCATAAGGTGGATAAGTCCAGCCATCACCTTCTGGAACAACATCTAAATGTACTAATACTCCTACAACTTCGTCTCCTTCTCCTAAATCTGCATGTCCTGCATATCCATCAACATTTAAAGTTTCAAAACCCATACTTTCAGCTAATTTCAATGCATATTCAAGTGCTTCATTTGGTCCTTCGCCAAATGGCATGCCTGATTTTGGCTCACCTTCAACACTCTTTATTCTTATAAGTTCTTGAGTCGATTTAATAATGTCATCTTTGTAACTATCTATTATTTTTTCAAAATCCATAACAAAACCTCCTTTTTCAAAAACTGAAATTTAAAATTTAATATAGTCATTATAACTATTCTATATACTATTTATTTTTCCTCTATAACTTCTATATCTATTAAATATTACATATCCATTTGGTTAAACTAATAATAAAACTAAACGAAAAAAATTAATAATCTGACTTAAAAATATCACATTAATAAAGGGTGATTCTATATTGAAAAAGAGAATAGTATTCGCATTAACTATAATCAGTTTAACAATATCTACACTTTTACTTCATGATAAATATTTAACTTTTCTATCACTTAATAACTTTACATTAGGTGATAGTTTCCTTATTTGGATCATATCTTTATGTTTATTAATATATTATCTAAAACTCGACAGTAAACCTCAGCTAGTTCCTGCAGCTATTACTAGTGAAAAGAAAAAAAAGGAAGATGGCTCAAAAGATAATAACAAGCCAAAAGTCTCATTTAATGATGTTGCAGGATTAGATGAAATAAAAGAAGAACTTCAAGAAGTTATTGATTTTATCAATAACTCCGAAAAATATAACAAAATGGGAGCTAAAATTCCAAATGGCATACTTTTTTATGGACCACCTGGTACTGGCAAAACTCTTCTAGCTAAAGCCGTAGCAGGTGAAACTAATTCATCATTTTTCTATGCTAGTGGTTCAGAATTCGTAGAAAAATATGTAGGTGTCGGAGCCAAAAGAATAAGGACTTTATTTGAAAAAGCAAAAAAAGAAGCTCCTAGTATAATATTTATTGATGAAATTGATGCAATAGGTTCAAAGAGAAACCTAGATAGTAATAACGAAAAAGACCAAACATTGAATCAGTTGCTAATTGAAATGGACGGTTTTAATAAAAATCAAACTATCATTGTAATTGGTGCAACAAATAGACTTGATCTATTAGACGAAGCTCTACTTAGACCAGGAAGATTCGATAGGCATATATATGTTGGTAACCCTAATGTAAAAGCCAGAGAAGAAATATTAAAGGTTCACACTAAAAATAAACCTCTAGACTCAAGTGTCAAAATTGAAGAAATAGCAAAAAAAACTCATGGATTTTCTGGAGCTCAATTAGCTAATATAGCCAATGAAGCTGCTATAATAGCTGTAAGAAAGAATAAAACTCTAATAGACATTGAAGATTTTAACTCTGCTATAGAAAGAGTAATTGCTGGTTTAGAACTAAAACATCCATCTATTTTATTCAAGGAAAAAAATATAGTTGCTCATCACGAAGCAGGCCATGCGCTTATAGGTAAACTACTAAAGGTTGATATGATTCAAAAAATCTCTATAGTGCCTAGAGGTCAGGCTTTAGGATATGTATTAAAATTTCCTGATGAGGATAGATATTTACACACCAAAAAAGAACTTATTTCTAAAATTATGGTTCTTTTAGGAGGAAGAGCCGCTGAAGAAATAATTTTTAGTGAAATAACAACCGGTGCAAAAGATGACTTGGCTAAGGCCACTGAAATTGCTCAAGAAATGGTGTGTAGCTACGGCATGAGTTCGTTAGGAAATATAGCTATTAAAGAACAATATATAAAATATAATATAGATAAAATAGAAAAAGAAATAAAAATGATAATAGATGATTGCTATAAAAAAACTTTAGAGCTAATTGAAGAAAATAAAATAATCCTTATAGATATCGCAAATTATCTTCTTGAATATGAAACAATCGAAGGTAATGAATTAGATAACATATTTTCTAAGTATAAAGTTCCTTTAAAAACTGCCACTTAATGCCACTAATTTGTGGCATTTTTTTCTTTTAAATAATATTTTTTAGGTTTACTTTTATAATCAATCTCTAACATACCTTTTCTAACCATCTCTTGTAATAAAGATTTAGTAAAATCTTCTGTATTCTTTATTATAAGCTTTCTTTTGCTACCAAAATTCGAAACCCTAAGATTGGATAATATATTTCCTAATTCCTTTTTAGTCATTGCACCATTTCTTTTTAAAGCACTTATTACTTTTCTTTGGGCTTTTTTAGTCAATTTAATTTTTAATTCTGTATCCATCCTCTGTTCTTTTACATATCCCCATGAATATATAAACATTGTTGCTAAAGCAAAAAACACAATTCCTAATATGTAATTAATCATACTATCCCTTCTTTTTCAATAATTTAATAAAATCGTTATTCTTCAAAATATTAATATAAGTTATTAATCTATCTAACAGCGGCTCTGCATTTTTACCAAATTTATCCTTAACAATTTGTGATATTTCATATATATCTCTTTTACCATCGATCGCCTGCCAAACAGTACTGCCGATTTCATCTAAATCAATAGTCATCTTTTCTGGCGTATTAAAAAACTTTCTTACTAATTTATCAATAAAAGAATTTCTATACACTATAAGAACTACATTTTCTCCTTTTATCTCCCAATCTACCTTCTCAGACCTTATTGGAACAAACTCTAAGAAATTTTCATTTTTCTTTTTCATATGACCTCCTAAGTGAAGTTATTATTGAAAGGGGATAATAATTATCCCCTTTCATTAGTTTACTCTTCTACTTTTTTCCAGAATGAGTATTTCATCAATGTTAATACCAACAATATAAATACAATCAATGCGCCATATTTGCCCAATACACCATTACCAAATGCAATTACATCTCCAAGTTTCTTAGCACCTACTGGTATTACAGCAAATATAGCTAATAAAATACCTAATAAACCTTCTCCCGCAATTAATCCTGATGAATATAGTACACCACTTTCAATCTTTTCTTTAATAACTGATTCTGCTTCTTTTCTCTTTTCTAATATTCCTCTTAATAAACCACCAACCATAATTGGTGTACTTAAGTGGATAGGTAAGTACAAACCAACTGCAACTGGTAATACTGGAATACCCATTAATTCTATAACTATACCAATACCTACACCTGTAAATACAAGTGCCCATGGTAAGTTACCTTGCATAACACCTTCAATAACTAATCTCATCAATGTAGCTTGTGGAGCTGGTAATTCAGCTGAACCGAATCCCCAAGCATTATTTAATAATAACAATACAAAACCTATTACTAAACCTGAAGCGATAACACCAATAAGCTCACCATACTGTTGCTTCTTAGGAGTTGCACCTACTAAGAAACCAGTTTTTAAGTCCTGAGATGTGTCACCTGCTATTGCTGCAACTATACAAATTACAGCACCAACAGAAAGTGCACCTATCATTCCTGCAGGTCCATCAAAACCTATAGCTTTGAATATGATAGATGTAATTAATAATGTAGCAATTGTCATACCTGATACTGGGTTTGATGAACTTCCAACCAAACCTACTAATCTTGATGAAACTGTTGCAAAGAAGAAACCAAATATTGCTATTAATATAGCTCCTGTAATGCCTACTGGAACAATATCTGTAAACATCATTATAAGTACTAATACAACTACTCCTACAACAACTAATGTCATAGACATATCTTGATCAGTTCTTAAGCTGCCTTCATTTTCAAAGCCTGCTTTAAATCCACCAAGAGCTTCTTTAAATGTTCTAGCTATAAGTGGTAAAGATTTAATCAAGCTAATAATACCACCAAATGCAACAGCTCCTGCACCTACATAACGGATATAGAAATTCCAAATTCCCCAATATCCTAATTCTTTAATTGGCACAGGTGCTGGATATATAGGTGTTGTTATAAATTCGCCAAGATGTGAGATCAAAGGTATTATAGCTAACCAACCTAGAACAGCACCACCTAGCATATAAGCAGAAATTCTAGGTCCTATAATGAAACCAACACCTAATAGTGCAGGTAGTACGTCTCCACCTATTGCTGCACCTTTATATCCTGTTATTTCCCATTCAATTTCGCTTGGGAACAACTTAATTCCGTCAGCTATAAACTTATAAAGTGCACCTACTCCTAATCCCATAAATACAGTTTTTGCTTTAGCTCCTCCAACTTCCCCTGCTACAAGAACCTCAGCACAAGCAGTTCCTTCAGGATATGGAAGTTTACCATGCTCGTTAACAATAAGCGCTTTTCTTAAAGGAACCATTAATAATACACCTAGTATACCACCTATAAGTGATACAACTATTATTCTAAATAAACTTGGAGCATCCATTCCTAATTCTTGAGACCAAATGAAAAGTGCTGGTAATGTAAATATAGCACCTGCTGCAAGTGATTCACCGGCTGATCCTATAGTTTGAACCATGTTGTTTTCAAGTATTGATTCTTTTTTCATTATACCTCTTATGATACCCATTGAAATAACTGCTGCTGGTATTGATGCACTAATAGTCATACCTACTCTTAATCCTAGGTAAGCATTTGCTGCACCAAACACAATAGCCATAAGAATACCTATGATGATTGCTGTAGCTGTAAATTCAGGCATCACTTTGTTGGCAGGTATAAATGGAACATACTCTTCTCCTGCCTTTGGATTATAAGCAGCGTCAGACAAACCTCTTTTTACTTCTGACATTAATATTTCCCCCTTTTATATAATTTTTTATTAAATAATAAGCTAATTTCTCCATTCTCCCCCCTTCCTACTTTGTTTTATTTCCATAAAATCCCCAATTAATTTATGGAGATTTTAGAGATTGCAAAACTCTCCCACTTGAATATGTTTGATTCTTGGGAATTTTCAGAATGTTGCCAATTATCACTATTAAGAATATATTCTATATTTCTCACAAAATTCCTTCTCAAATTATTTTTTTAAAAAATATTTTTCAAAAAAAATAACACCTATCTTTCGATAGGTGCTATTAATTACTTCTTATTCTTTATTTCATCCAATATTCTATTAAGAAATCCTTCAATATCAAATGCTCCTATATCTCCTTCGCCTCTTGCTCTCACAGAAACTGTTTTATTTTCTGCTTCTTTTTCTCCTACAATAAGCATATAAGGAACTTTATTAAGCTGTGCTTCTCTGATTTTATATCCTATTTTTTCTGCTCTTGTATCAACTTCAACTCTTATATCTTTTTCTTCTAATATTTTCTTAACTTCAAATGCATATTCATTAAATTTGTCAGAAATAGGCAATATGCTTACTTGTACAGGCGCTAACCAAACAGGGAATTTACCTGCATAATGTTCTATTAAAATTCCAATAAATCTTTCAATACTTCCGAAAATAACTCTATGAAGCATTATTGGTCTATGCTTATTACCATCACTTCCTACGTATGTTAGATCAAATCTCTGTGGCATTTGGAAATCTAACTGTATTGTTCCGCACTGCCATGTCCTGCCTATAGCATCCTCTAGGTGAATATCTATTTTCGGACCGTAAAAAGCTCCATCTCCTTCATTAACCTTAAACTCAAGCCCTTTTTCTTCTAAAGCTTCTCTAAGCGCATTTGTCGCTAATTCCCATTCTTCATCAGTTCCCATCGAATTTTCTGGTCTTGTTGAAAGCTCTATATGATACTTGAAACCAAATATATTATAAACATAGTCAACAAAATCAATTACACCCTTTATCTCGTCTTTTACTTGTTCTGGTAGCATGAAAATATGAGCATCATCTTGAGTAAATGATCTAACTCTCATAAGCCCATGCAATACTCCAGATAATTCATGTCTGTGCACTAAGCCTAATTCACACATTCTAATAGGGAAATCTCTATAACTGTACATCTTTCTCTTATAAAGCAGCATTGCTCCTGGGCAGTTCATTGGCTTTATAGCATAGTCAACAGAATCAATATTTGTAAAATACATATTTTCTTTATAATGATCCCAGTGTCCAGATCTATGCCATAATTCTTCATTTAATATAATAGGTGTTTTTACCTCTCCATAACCTCTTTTAATATGTTCTTTTCTCCAAAAATCTTCTAAAATATTTCTGATAACCATTCCTTTCGGATGGAAGAACGGGAAGCCTGGACCTTCTTCTTGTATACTAAATAAATCTAATTCCTTACCTAACTTCCTATGATCTCTTTTCTTAGCTTCTTCAAGTCTATGCAGATATTCATCTAAATCCTTTTTCTTTTCAAAAGAAGTTCCATATATTCTCTGAAGCATCTTATTGTTTTCATCACCACGCCAATATGCCCCGGCTATACTTAATAATTTTATTGCTTTAACCTTTTTTGTATTTGGCAAGTGTGGCCCGGCACATAAATCAACAAATTCACCTTGTTTGTAAAAAGATATTACTGCATCCTCAGGTAAATCCATTACTAATTCAACTTTATAATCTTCACCTTTATCTTTTAAGAATTTTATCGCTTCTTCTCTTGGTAGTTCAAACCTTTCTATATCAAGTTGTTCCTTAACAATCTTTTTCATCTCTGCTTCAATCTTCTCTAAATCTTCTGGTGTGAATTTATGCTCTGAATCAAAATCATAGTAAAAACCATTTTCGATGGCAGGTCCTATTGCTAATTTAGTATTCGGATATAATCTTTTAACAGCTTGTGCAAGAATATGAGCACTTGTATGCCTAAAAATATCTGCTCCTTCATCATCACTAAATTTCAATATACTCATAGAAGCATCTTCTTCAATTATATGATTTAATCCTACTACCTTTCCATTTATTTTAGCTCCTACAGCCGCTCTAGCTAATCCACTACTTATATCATTAGCCACATCAAATACACTAACACCTTTTTCATACTCTCTTACAGAACCATCTGGTAAAGTAATTTTAATTTTAGCCATCTACATCCCTCCTAATTTTTTAGTACTTGGTGCTGGATACTTGGTACTAGATATTTAGTGTCATTTTACTATGTCATTTAAGAAAAATAAAAACTCCCATCCCCAGCATATAGCTAGGGACGGGAGATATTCCCGCGGTTCCACCCTAATTGGTACAAACCCTCTTAAGGACTTTAACGCAGTCAACGGAAATCCTTACCCTAAAATTAGGTTTCGGATACAACTCAGGGGTAGTTTTCAACTAGTCATATCTTAGGGAGACTCTCAGCCTACGGTACTCCCCTCTCTTTAAGACTGTTTCTAGTTTACTCTTCCCTTCACAGCTTTAGCATATGAATTTTTAATAAATTATAAATATATTTTATAGTTTTGTCAAGAAAAATATGTATTTTATGTGATTTTTTTATGATAATGTCACATCAATAAAAATCTCTTATTTCAAAACTTAATTAATATTCTCTATCAGAATTATTTTTGCTTTGTCAAAAAATGTAACCACTCTAATATTTCACTAAGAGCTAATAATATAAACGAAACAGCAATAAAAAGAGTAACTATTAGTATCAATATTAAATAATGCTTAAATATTGATAATTCTACAAAACCATAAATCAAAGTAATAACAGCTAAAAAAATACATATATAGGCTAATTTCTTTAATATATTTTTAATTTCCATTAATATCACCTCTGTATATTTTAGGTAACAAACAAAATGTCCTGTTACTACTTTGTCATCTATATTAGATTACATAAATTTATTTAATAAAAACTGTTCAAATGTTCTAATAGATTTATTTCTAATAACAGCATAATTAATCAGCAAAATACCGACTAAAACTAAAGGAGCAACAAATGATTTATTAAAAGTTAAAAAAATCGTAGATAAAATTATTCCCAAAATAACATAGAAAACTTTTAAACGTCTAAAACTTAAACTGAAATTCACAATAACTCCTTCTGATGTTTTTTCAGTTTTTAATTTGCATGAATCAGCATAAATTAAAATCGGATGCAATAATCTATTTTTTGAGAATCCTAGCTTGCGTACAGTCATTATTTCATACTCATTCCCATCTCGCTTTAACCTCAAACATTTATGCTCACTAATTACATCTTCTAACTTTATGTAAAAGTCTTGTTCATTTAAAAAAATTCTGCGCATACCACCCCTCCAAAATCTTCATTATTACTTTTCTACTTTTTTATCTTTCATTACCTTCTTATCTTTATTCTGTAGTTAATATTTTCATGTTTAATTTTCTATTTAGGAAAGGAAATATTTGAAGCCTGGTCACATCATTCTCTAATAGACAAAGTACGTGTGCCCTTGTTTGTTATAGAAATTAATGTTTATTCATTTTATTATAAAAATATTTATTATAAAAATATTCTCTTGCATTTTCTACCAGATTCTTGAATAATTCCTTAGCTTCAGATTTGTTAATTGTTTTATAATTGTTGCTAATGAAAAGTTTATGCAATTTATCAAAAATTTCACTTTGCTTTTTCAAATAGTTTATATCCATATTTGTCATCTTATTTTTGTTCAAATTAAATTCATATATACTTTCAGCAACTAAACTCCAATTAGGTCCGGGATATAATTCTTTAATTAGACTATAAGTATTATTATTACTCATCAAAAAATCTATGTATGATATGCCAATTAAACATAATTTAGAAGGCATTTTATCAGGTTTAAGAAACGGACCTATTATATCAAAACTTCTTGTTAACAGATTATAAGTAATTGAATGTAATTCTTTAATTTGCATATAAAAATATATATTTAAAACTAATGAACTAATCATAATAAAAATAAGAAAAAAAACTATTTTTTTCAACACAAATCCCCCTCTTAAAAGTTTTACTAAATAAAAAGTACAAAGGGGAAACACCCCTTTATACTTTTTTTGTTTTATTAAACTAATTATAAAAAATTCTCTTGCCATATAACTACTATCGGATGTGTCCAAAAATACCCTGTGTAAATAGAATCCCCAGCACTTACATAATATAATATTTCTGTTTCGGCATACATATAACCATATCCATCAGCATACTCTGACCAATCAAATTGGAATGTTAAACCTTTACCTGAATCATCTTCTGCTTGAGGAATAGTGTATCTACTACTATCGTAATCTGTTGAAGTATTCCAAATATGATCTACTACTTTTTCTATTTCAACAACTCTTCCTAACTCAGTTCTTAAGTTAGTACTTGATATATCAGGGTTAGAATTTTTTAAATCTGCAGACATATTAGCCCATAACTGAATCAAATCTCCAATTTTAGGCATATAAGACAAATAACCCCACGATTCGATTTTTCCATCATCTTTTGGAGAATTATTAGTAATATTAATAGCACCAGTAGGTTGTGAGTCATTAAAGCCAAATCTAACAGTTATTGATTCTACAATTGAAGTAGCAGGATTACCGCTTTTTGAAGACGCAAAATATTCTACTTCATTTGTATTTGAAAAAACTCTAACTTGTGTAGTACCTGAACCATTTACATTTAATTCAGGTCCTCTGTCATGAACATGAATATAACCTACCCAATTTTCAGTATATTCTCTTTGTTCTTGACCATATATATCATGATATAACTGAGTTGAATATGACTCTCCTACATATTTATAGTTAGTTTCTGCTTGTACAGTAACTCTATTTGTATCGCTTGAGTTATTTAAGTTTTTATCTTCTATTTTTTCAACTTCGTTTTTGAACATATTTATCAATTCAATGTATTCTTCTGTTGGTTTCCCAAAGAATAAAAATCCAGTTCCGTTTTTTCCATATATTTCACCTATAGATATACTAGCTAAATAATCATTGTCTTGAGGATTTATAAATAATGCAATAGCTGATTTTTCTTTTTTACCCCTTATCTTTATATCTACATTTTGAGGCCCATAGTATATCTCTTTCCCATTCTTAAGTTTATATTTATATAACTTCCCTTCAAACTTTAAAGGAAATGTTCTACCTTCAACTTTTAATACTCCTTCGCCATTAGATTTCAAAGTACTTTTATTAAAAAACACATTTATATTTAGAAAAACATTTTTACTCTTATCAATATAATAGTCTAAAAAGAACTTATTTCCTTTTTTAAAATTAGGATTTGAATAAATTTCTTTTGCTCTTTCTGTATTATCTATTTTTAAATTAATATGATATTTTTCTATATTGTTATCTGCACAAACTAAAACTTGAAAATTTGTAATTGATAGTAATATTACTAATATTGTTGTAAGTATTTTTTTCATATAACACCCTCTTCTTCCTTGTACGTAGTGTCAAAAGTTTAGAGCAAATTTGACACCCAAACATTGA
>NZ_MDJR01000010.1 GCF_001730685.1 Caloranaerobacter ferrireducens
TTTGTTTAAGTGGCCTTTGGCCACTTTTTTTCTATTTGTCTAAGAAAGTTTATAATTTTCTATGGATTATAAAAGCGAATGCTTGAAAGAATTTAGTTTTTTCTTTCGCATGAGAGTTATTTTCATAAATATTTTACTTTGTCTACAAGCTCTAATACTATTTATCTATAAAAATACATATTATTTATAACATAAAGGAATTGTAAACCGATTAAAGGGGTGATATCTATGCAGGATATTATTAGTATAAGTCAAAATAAGTGCAAACAATGCTATTCTTGTGTTCGAAATTGTCCTGCCAAAGCTGTACAAATAGAAAGTGGACAGGCTAAAATAGTTCATTCAAGATGCATTAATTGTGGTAAGTGTATTAAAAGTTGTCCTCAAGAAGCTAAAATAGTTATTGATAGTAAAGGAAAAACACTTAGTATATTAAGAGAAAATGATACAGTTATAGCCTGCATAGCTCCCTCATTTATAGTAAGTTTTCATGAATATAATTATAAAAAGATAGTTGGGGCTTTAAAAGAAGTTGGTTTCTCAGAAGTATGGGAAGTTGCAGTAGGTGCAGAGTATATTGTTGAAGCTATCAGTCAGTATATTAAAAATAAAGAAAATAATCTTTTTTTAAGTTCTCCTTGTCCTGCATTTATATCTTTAATAGAAAAGCATTATCCAGAAATGATAAAGTATCTTTTGCCTTTTGTATCACCTATGATTGCTACAGGAAAAATTATTAGAAAGCTACACAAAAACAAAAATATTAAGATAGTTTTTATTGGGCCTTGTGTAGCAAAAAAGTGTGAAGCATTAGAGCCACAATTTGACGGAATTATAGATAGTGTACTTACGTTTGATGAGTTAAAAGATATTTTTGCAATTAAAGGTATTAATATTGAGAATGCTCAAGAAATGGATTTTGATAGTATATATTGCAATGAAGGAAAGTTATTTCCTTTATCAGGAGGGTTATTGGGGAATCTTAAATCCTTATATAATTTGAAAGAAAGTGAATATGTAGTTATAGATAATGATAAAGATTGTGTTGAATTAATAAATGCTATTAAAGCTGGTAAATTTAAAGGTAAGTTTGTTGATGTTTTAATGTGTAGAGGATGTATAGATGGACCTAAGATTGATAGCAGTTTAAACTATTATGAAAGAATTAATAAGATTTATGAATACATAAAAAATAGTGCTAAAAAAGCAAAAAAACGAAATATAAAATTAGAATTAGATTTTATAAGGTATTATAGAAATAAAAGAAGTATATTACCTTATCCTACAGAAAGCGAAATACAGAGAATATTAAATATGACTAATAAATTTACTAAAGAAGATGAACTGAATTGTGGTGCATGTGGATATAGTACATGCAGAGATAAAGCAATAGCTGTATTTCAGGGAATTGCAGAAGTGGATATGTGTTTACCATATCTTATTTCTAAAAAGACTAAACTAGTTGAACAATTATCTGAAACATTAAAGGAGACAGAAAACTTAAAGGATGAATTAGAAGCGGTTATTGAGTCATCGTATGATGGTCTTGTAGTTACAGATGGAGAGGGTAGAATATTGAAAACAAATTCAGCGTGGAGGAAAATGGTAGGATATGAAACTAAAAAAGAAGAATCCGTTAAAGATATAGAAAGTAAAAATATTATTTTTCCTTCAGCAACTTTATTAGTATTAAAGGAAAAAAGAAGAATATCTTTTATTCAGCATTCTCATAATGGTAAAGAGTATTTGGCAACAGCTACACCTATATTTGATAGCAATTCCTCAATAAAAAGGGTAGTAACTAATATAAGAGATATAGATGAATTAAATAGATTAAGAGATCAAATAGAAGAAACTAGAAAACTGCAAAAATATTACAAAGAGACTAAAAGCAGAACATATAACAAAGAATATCACAATGAGAATATTGTAGCTAACAGTATTGAATTTGGAGAAGTATTAAGTTTAGCAAGTAGTGTAGCGAAAGTTGATTCTACAGTTTTGATTTTAGGGGAGTCAGGGGTAGGAAAAGAGATTGTTGCAAATTTTATACATAATCTAAGTACAAGAAAGGATAAGCCTTTTATTAAAATTAATTGTGGTGCTATACCAGATAATTTGATTGAATCTGAGTTATTTGGATATGAAACAGGTGCTTTTACAGGAGCAAAAAAGAAAGGCAAACCAGGACTTATAGAACTTGCACATGAAGGAACATTATTTCTTGATGAAATAGGAGAGATTCCTTTAAATTTGCAGGTTAAATTATTAAGGGTTATACAAGAAAGAAAAATTATGAGAATAGGGGGGATAAGAGAAAAGTATGTAGATGTAAGAATAATAGCTGCTACAAATAGAGATTTATATGATATGGTGCAAAAAGGAGAGTTTAGAGCTGATTTATACTATAGATTGAATGTAGTTCCTATCGAAATACCTCCACTGAGAAAAAGAAAAACTGATATTCTTCCACTATGTTATCATTTTTTAGAGATATTTAATTCGAAATATAGGTGTAATAAAAGGTTATCTAAATCAGTTGAAAGGATTCTTGAAGATTATAATTGGCCTGGAAATGTACGTGAGTTGGAAAACTTAATTGAAAGAGTAGTGGTTACTACACCAAGTGATGTGATAGATATTAAAGATTTGCCTATGTTTTTATTAAATACTAATGATTATTGTAAGAAAGTAGATATAGAGGGGATATTACCTTTAAAGGAAGCTGTTGAGTTAGTTGAGAAGAAATTGATTGAAAAAGCATATAGAAAATACAAATCTACTTATGAGATGGCAAAAGTATTAGGTGTTAATCAGTCAACAGTTGTAAGAAAGATACAGAAATATATAAAGAGTAATGCTTTAGAGCATGATTAAATGCAGTAATGCATTATTTAGTAGTCAATAGTTAGTAGTCGATAGATTTTTGTCTATCGACTATTATCTATTGACTTTTTTTATCTAGTATCTAGTTTCTAGTACCAAGTACCTAGCCCCTAGTATCTATTTGGCATAAATTATGCATTTTATATTTAGCAAATAAAGGGGGGTTAGATATGAGGTTTAATGATTTCTATCAGAATTTAAGAAAATCAGCTGAGGAAGCTATAAAAAACAAGAGAGAAAATGGGAAAATAAGAGCCGTATTAGGATATTCAATATGCAGTGTAAGTGTTGGAGCTAATGAAGTACTAAGATCAATGCAGGAAGTTTTAGTTGAAGCAGATATTGACAATGTAATATTAGAAACTACTGGCTGTATAGGACTTTGCTCTAAGGAACCATTATTAGATATATATATGCCAAATGGTGAGAGATACACTTATGAATTAGTAACGCCTTCGAAAGCTAGAGCTATAGTTATTTCTCATTCTCTTTATGGAGAGCCAATGGAAGAATGGTTACTAAAAATGTAAGGGGGGATATATATGAATTTGCAGCAAATGGTATTAGGGATAATTGAGGAGAAAGGGAATACAAAAGATAAGTTGATCGAGATACTACTTGAAATACAATCAAGAACAGAAGGTAATTATGTACCGAAGGAAACTTTAAAAATAATCTCAGAGTCGTTAGATATACCACTAAGTAAAGTTTATGGAGTAGCAACATTTTATTCAATGTTATCTATTAAAGGAAGAGGTAAGTATGTTATTCAGATTTGTAATAGTGCACCATGTTATATTTCGGGTTCTTCTGATATTGTAAAAGCTTTTGAAGAAGTTTTAGGAATAAAAATGGGAGAAGTAACACAGGATGGAATGTTTTCATTAGAATATACAAGTTGTATAGGGGCGTGTAATTTAGCTCCAGCAGTAAAGATAAATGATAAAGTATATGGAAACTTAGATAAAAATAAGATAATCGAGATATTAGATTCATTAAGAAAGGAGGGGAAGTAATGGTGAATTTGGTTTCTAGATTATGTGGTAAGTTAGATCCTTTGTCAATAGATGATTATAGAGAAAATGGTGGTTTTAAAAGTTTAGAAAAAGCTTTATTCAAAATGAAACCAATAGATGTTATTGATGAGATAAAAAAGTCAAATTTGAAAGGAAGAGGTGGAGCTGCATTTCCAACAGGACTAAAATGGCAGTTTGTATTTATGGAAGAAAGTGATGAGAAATATGTGATATGTAATGCAGATGAAGGAGAACCAGGAACTTTTAAAGATAAGGTATTATTAGATGGCTGTCCACTTCAGATTATAGAGGGTATGCTTATAGCTGGTTATGCAGTAGGTGCTAAAAAAGGATTTATATATATAAGAGGTGAATATCCAAAATCAAGAGAACTACTGATTGAAGCAGTCGATAGACTGAAAAAAGAAGGTTATTTAGGCAAAAATATTTTGGGTAGTGATTTTAGTTTTGATATCGAAATTAGATCAGGAGCTGGAGCATATGTATGCGGTGAAGAGACTGCATTAATAGAGTCTATTGAAGGTAATCCTGGAAGGTCTAGATTTAAACCTCCATATCCTCCTAATAAAGGTTTATGGGGAAAACCAACTCTTGTAAATAATGTTGAAACACTTGCTAACATTCCGGTTATTTTAGAAATAGGAGCTGAAAATTATAAAAAGTATGGAACAGAATCAAGTAGTGGAACTAAGCTTATTTCCGTATCTGGAAGTGTAGTAAATAAAGGGGTTTATGAGGTGGAATTTGGTATTACCTTAAGAGAGATTATATATGATATTTGTGGTGGACTTGTGAAGGATAGGAATTTGAAGTTTGTACAACTAGGTGGTTCTTCAGGCGCTTGTATACCTGCTGACATGTTAGATTTAAGACTTGATTTCGATGAGTTAAGAAATCATGGTATAGGATTAGGTTCTGGAGCAATTTTAGTTGTAGATGAGAACACATGTGTAGTTGATTTTATAAAAGTAACTTCTCAGTTTTTCCAGCATGAGTCATGTGGTAAATGTACACCATGTAGAGAAGGTAACTATCATTTAGTTAGGACGCTAAAAAGAATAACAGAAGGAAAAGGTAGTGAAAGAGATTTAGAATTGTTAAAAAATATTTCTGATGTTATGGAGCAGTGTTCATTATGCGGGTTAGGTCAAGCAGCTCCAACTGCTTTGATAACTACAATGAAATATTTTAAAGAAGAATATGAAGAGCATTTAAAAGGATATTGTAGAGCAGGAAAATGCACCTTTAAAGGAGGTGTTCTAGATGACTAAAGTGAAGGTTTTTATAGATGACAAAGAAGTAATAGTAGATGAAGGGACTACGATACTTGAAGCTGCAAAAAAGGCAAATATTAACATTCCAACTCTTTGCTATCATCCAGACCAAAAAATAAAGGGGATTTGTAGGATTTGTATAGTTGAAATTGAGGGTCAAAAGAATTTTTCAGCTTCATGTTGTACACCAGTTAGAGATGGTATGAGAGTGAGAACTAATACAAGAAGAGTTAGAGAAGCAAGAAAAAGTATAATGGAATTTATTTTAGCAAGACATGATGGTGATTGTTTGACATGTATTAGAAATGGAAATTGTGAACTACAAAAATTAAGTGAAGAACTAAATATAAAAGAAATAAAATATGATAGGATAGCAGAAAATTTACCACTTGATGAATCTAATCCTTCAATAGTTAGAAATCCTAATAAATGTATTAAATGTGGAAGATGTATAGAAGTATGTCATGATGTACAAGGAGTTGGTGCAA
The DNA here is from genome assembly GCF_001730685.1 of Caloranaerobacter ferrireducens. Classification (NCBI taxonomy): domain Bacteria; kingdom Bacillati; phylum Bacillota; class Tissierellia; order Tissierellales; family Thermohalobacteraceae; genus Caloranaerobacter; species Caloranaerobacter ferrireducens. Next base: position 5,686 of record NZ_MDJR01000010.1, read on the forward strand.
TAGATGCTATCAATAGAAGTAGTGACTTAAAAATTTTACCTGGATTATATGAAAAATTAAGTGATGTTGCATGTGTATATTGTGGTCAATGTATTAATGTTTGTCCAGTAGGTGCTATATACGAGAAAGAAGATATTGAAAGAGTATGGGATGTATTAGAGGATAAAAGTAAACATGTGGTTGTACAAATGGCACCTGCAGTCAGAGTATCATTAGGGGAAATATTTGGATTTAAACCAGGTAGTATAGTTACAGGGAAAATAGTAGCTTTCTTAAAGGCTATAGGATTTGACAGAGTTTTTGATACAAATTTTACAGCTGACTTAACAATAGTAGAGGAAGGAAATGAACTACTCTATAGGATAAAAAATGGAGGAAAGCTTCCTATGATAACATCATGTAGTCCAGGTTGGATAAGATATATAGAGTTTTTCTATCCTGAGCTATTAGAGCATGTTTCTACGTGTAAATCACCACAGCAAATGTTCGGGGCTTTAGCTAAAACATATTATGCTCAAAAATTTGGAATAGATCCTAAAGATATAGTTGTAGTATCTATTATGCCATGTACTGCTAAAAAAGCAGAGGTAGTTAGAGAGGGAATGGATAGTTCAGGCTATCAAGATGTGGACATTGTTTTAACAACTAGAGAATTAGGTAAGATGATTAAAGAATCAAGAATACAACTAGAAGATTTAGAAGAGGTAGAATTTGATAAACCGTTTGGAATTGCGACAGGAGCAGGTGCTATATTTGGAGCTACTGGTGGGGTAATGGAGGCTGCGCTTAGAACAGTGTATGAAAAGGTGACAGGTAAAGAGCTTAAAAAAGTAGAATTTACTGCTTTAAGAGGAATAGATGAATATAAAGAAGCGAAAGTAGAAATGGATAATGTAAAAGTAAAAGTAGCAGTAGTTAACGGTCTTAAAAATGCTAAAATGATTCTTGATATGATTAAAGAAGGTAAGGCAGACTATCATTTTATTGAAGTAATGTGTTGTCCTGGTGGTTGTATAGGTGGTGGTGGTCAGCCTATACCAAATACAAATGAGATTAAGAAGAAAAGAATAGAAGCTATTTATAATGTAGATATTTCATATGCTATAAGAAAATCTCATTTAAATCCTGTGGTAAATGTACTTTATGAAGAATTTTTACAAGAGCCTCTAGGGCATAAGTCTCATCAATTACTTCATACTCATTATATTAATAGAAAAAATTAAATATATATCATTAGTCAAGCCCCCTTACACATAAAATTAATAATGGAGTGTTAGGGGGCTTGTCTATGAAAAGTGGAAAATGGATAAATTTATCTTTTATATATATCGGAACGGTTATAGGTGCAGGTTTTGCATCAGGCCAGGAGATAATAAAATTTTTTGGAGTGTTTGGTATTAAAGGATTATTAGGAATTATAGTTTCAGGAATATTATTTTGTATTATAGGAATTATTATTTTAGTTTCTGTATATAAAAATGATTTAAATGGGTATCAGGATTTTTTAATTTCAATATTTGGGAATAAGTTAAGTGCTACATTTGAATTTATAATATTATTTTTCTTATTCGGTGGATATTGTGTTATGTTAGCTGGTAGTGGTGCTATTTTTTTCGAACAGTTTCATTTGCCTTACAGTATTGGTATATTTATTATGGGGATAGCTACATTAATAACTTTTTTATTTAGTATTAAAGGTATTTCAGTAGTGAATGAAATAATAGTTCCGTTATTATTAGTAGGTATTATTACATTAAGTATGCTTGTGATTTCAAAAGAGGGTTTAGTATTTAGTAATTATAAAGGGGCTGAAATTTCGACAACTGGCAATTGGTTAACCTCATCGATAATTTATGTAAGTTATAATTGTATACCTGTTTTAGTTGTAATGAGCACTTTGTCATCGATAATACCTAATAAAACAGAAGCTATTAAAGGAGGGCTATTTGGCGGATTAGGTCTTGGAGTATTAGCTATCTTTATACTTGTTCCATTACTAATACTCTATACAGATGTTTTTGGTCTTGAGATTCCTATGTTAAAAACAGCTGAATATTTGGGCAAAAACGGCGAAACAATTTATAGTTTAATATTGTGGTGTGCAATGTTTACTACAGCGATAGCAAATGGTTTTGGATGTATAAGAAGGGTGTCAAAGATTACTAGAATAGACGAAAGATTATTTTCAATATTATTTGTATTTTTAACAATACCCATGGCAAAGGTTGGTTTTTCAAGATTAATATCAATATTATATCCATTATATGGTGTAGTAGGAATTCCTATTTTAGTTTCAATTATTTTAAGCTTTATACTTAAGAAGATTTAGAAGTTTAAAACAGAAGGATTTTACCTGAGAAAAAAGAATAATAAACTATAGGCTAAATAGCTTTACTGAAGGAGTTGGAGATTTTGAGAGGTAGTAGAGCAAAGAGACATAATAAAAGATTGCAATTTTTTATATTGTTATTTTTCTTACTTATACTAATTGCTTCAAGCAGGATGTTTAATATAGGTAAATTATTAAATAATAATGAAAAAACTTTACAGATTATATCTAACATAAATGTAGATATGAATAAATATTCTGGAGTTAATATTTATGACGATAAAATTTTGATTACAGATTCAAATAAAATTATTTCATTGTATTATAACGGGAATATAGCATGGAAAAAAGATATAAAGATTATAAATCCAATCATACGATTTGGTAAGCAAAATATATATATATTAGACCCTCTAAATGGACAAGTTACTGCTTTAAATTTAAATGGAGAGGAAATTTGGCGTTATGATTTTAAAAAATCGATTAAAGATATTGTTGAAAAGGAAGATTGTTTGATTATATTTACAAAGGCTGGAGAAAGCAAGGATCAAATAAACATATTTAATTTAAAAGGAGATTTAGTTGGTAATATTATTTTAGAGCAAGGAGTAGCTTTAGATTGTGATATTTCAAGAGATAAAAAGAAAGTACTTATTAATGTTTTAGATTTAAGTGATGAAAAGATAAAAAGTAAAGTAGCATTATATTCTGTAAATGGTTATGAGATATGGGGACAAAGTATTGAAAATGATATAATAGCGAAAATTAATTTTATTGATGGTAAGATATTATCAGTTACGAAAAGCAATATCAGATTGTTAAACAGTAAGCAGAAGCTGCTTTGGGATAGAAATGTTAATGGAGAAATAATAGACTTGAGAGTTGATATTAATGATAAGAAAATTATTCTATTATATGATGGAGATAAAAAATATTTAGAGGTTGTGAGTATAAATGGAAGAACTATAATGAAAAAAGAAGTTGATAAAAGTATTAAAAAGATATATAAAAAAGATAGCAATATTTATCTAGCTGGTGATAAAAGGATATATGGAATAAGTAAAGATGTATTTTTGGATTATAATACTAGCGAAAAGATAAAATCCATAGGTATTTTGAAAGATAAACTGATTATTATTACGAATGAAAACATAAAAATAATGAAGCTAGTCAATTTGAAGAGTAATTAGGAGCTGATTTTTATGAATTGGGTAGATTATGTTGTTATTGTTATACTTCTAGTAAATGGTCTAGGAGGATTAAGAAAAGGATTGATAATAACGGTATTTAACTTATTTGGTTTCATTTTATCCTTATATATAGCTAAATTATATTATCCTGTACTTGCGAATTTTATAAAAAATAATCCAAATTTTATTTATACTATAAAAAAATATGTTACAACGAGAGTACAAATTATAATAAATAAGATAGGGAATTCTGGTAGTATAGGCGATTTTTTTGAAATACTTAAATTACCAAATAAATTAGGCGAAAGTATGATAAATGATCCGAATGTTAATTCTTATATGAACAATACAATAAATACAGCTGGAGATATGATATCTACTAAACTGACAGGACTTTTTGTAGATATAATAAGTATAATAATAGTTTTTCTAGTTGCTAAATTCATATTATATGTTGTAGTTAGTGTTCTTGATAATATAGCACAGCTGCCAGTTTTAAGGCAAATAAACAAATCAGCAGGTTTAATTTTTGGTCTTGTAAAAGGAATTTTTATACTATACATTTTGTTTGCTATTATTACTCCTGTTGTTACAATGTTTCCAGATGGAGCTATATCAAAAGGTGTTTATGATTCAACTATAGGGTATTATTTGTATAGCAATAATTTAATAATCAATTATCTCAAAGGATATGGATTATTTAAATAAGCATGGCTTTTGCCATGCTTATTCTACGAAAATTTCAACTTTTTCTCCATTTCGTTCATTTGTTACATCTACTATTTTTCCTTGCGCTCCACTTTTAATTATTTGTATAATTTCTTCTAAATTGATGTTTTCTAGGTCTGAATTTTTAAGTTCGGGTGAAAATTTTGTTGCAAATTTTAGACCTACATCAACTAAAGCTACAGGTATATTTACATTCACTTTAGTTTTATCATATGGATCATATACTCTTATTTTTATCCATTTTGCGTTAGATGTGTTGAATTCCTTATCTTTTTCTTCTATTGCGTTTAACAATTCTAATCCTTCTTCATGTGTTATTTTTCCTTCTTCAATCATTTTAAGGATTTGTAATTTTTCTTCTTTAAAATTTGACATAATATCCTCCCCCTATTCAAAATTAATTTTTAAAATTTTTCACTTTATTCCTTTAGCAGTTTTACAGCTTCTTCGGCAGTTATTTCTCCTGTACTAAGTTTAGCTAGAATTTCTTTTCTATCAATTTTTGGAGTATATTTTGGACTATATCCTAAAGCTTCTATAACGTTTTCAAGTTTATTTCTTACTGTCGGGTATGATATTCCTAATTCTTTTTCGATTTCTTTAATATTTCCTCTGTTCTTAATAAAAACTTCGACGAAATACTTTTGTTCATCATTTAACTTACAAAATTTACACAAGGAAAATTTACTTTCTATAGTTGTATTGCAGTAATCGCAATGGAGTTTTGTTACGTTAAGTTCATTGTTACAAACAGGACATCTTCCGATTACTTCTTTTTTCATTAGCTATCCTCCTTCTATAATCTTTTATAATCCATAGGAAATTATATACTTTTATTCTTATAAATTAATAAACGAAGAGTATGGATAATATTTTTAAACATTACAATCAGAAGTTTCTTTATTTTTTGGTATATTTATAGTTGTTGACTATTCATTATAACATAATAAATACTGGTAGTTATTTTTCTGATGCAATTTTTCCTTCATAAAGTTTTGGGAATATTTTTTTATCAAGTTTATAATTTAAATAAACTATTGTAGCACTAACTACACCTATTCCTCCTAAGACTGTGAAAGCAGTTGCATATGAAAATGTATCTATTAACCAACCCATAATAACACGTCCTCCAATTCCACCTATGAAATATCCAATGTTACGGTAACTATTGATTCTTCCACGATGTGAAGCTGGAACTCTTCTACTTATATATGGCGAGGATCCTAACATATTAATTATTTCTCCTATAGTAAACGCAAACATCATTACAAAAAACACCCAATACACTACTGCATTTCTAATTATTAAGAAACTTAATGAATAAAGAAGTAATCCAATAATAATCTTTGGCAGCTCATTTAATTTTTCTAATATTCGAGTCATTACTGGTGTAAATAAAATAACTATTAGTCCATTAAAACTTGCTAGTAAGCCAAAGTATTGAGCTCCTTTATCTAAGAATATAGTTTCCATATAAAGAGGTAATGTAAATGACCATTGATCATATATAAATGCTGCGAGCATAAAAACAAGTAACTGAATTAATATTGATTTGCGTTCTTTTAAAATATCAAAGGATGAAACATCATTACCAGCATGGTTTTCATATTCATTTTTCTCATCATCTTTTAAATCATCAGTTTTCAGAACATTTACAAATAAAATAATTAATATAGTTGAAGACAATGTTGTTAATCCATCAATTATAAATGCTAAACTTAAATACTTTTCAAATAGTAATCCTCCTACAGTAGCTCCTACAATAAAACCTAAGTTATGTCCAAGATATGATAATGAGTATACTTTTTCTCTTTCTTGTGGTTTTGTAGCATCAGCAATTAATGCTTCAAAAGCAGGACCTTCCATATTTGCAAATAATCCTGCTAGCACAAATAATACTGTCATTAGGTTACTTGGTTCTATGAATGCACAAGATATAAAGAAAACAACACTTAAAGAATCAAATATTATAATTATTTTCTTACGGTCATACTTGTCAGCTAACTTACCACCTAATACAGTTGCAGGTAAATATAGCACTCCTATACTTAACGATATTATAGCTATTGTAGATGCTGAATAACCTATCTTACGGCTTAGTATAAGTGTAAGTAGGGGCCAGATAAATGCGCCCATATTCGTAATTATTCTTGCGAAAAAAATTACATATGCAGATTTTGATAATCCACTATATTGCGAAAATATACTTACTAATTTTTTATACATATAAACGCTCCTTTTCTGTTTTTAAGCCCTACGAAGTAATTATTTTGACTTTAGTTCCACTTTTTTCATCTTCAACATCTACTAAATTAAAAGGTTCATGCATTCTCAGGACTTTAAATATTTCATTTAAATCTATATCTTTTAAGACTTTTATGTGTTTCAAAGTATCATCATCTAAATGTTTTGAGTATTTAGAAGTAATGGTAATAAGTTTTAATCCTATATTAATTAATAATTCAATCATCCAGAAAGGTATTGCAGGTATTTTAATTTTATGTTCTGATTCGTCTATAATAGTGATTTTTATTTTTGAAGCTCTTTTTTTGGGTTTATTACTATCAGGGTGTAAATTTTTTAATAAATAAATAGCTTTTTCTGCACTAATTTCTTTTCTTTCTAACATTGCTAGTATCTTTTGGATGCTATCTTTCAAACAAAAGCCCCCTTATCTAATATATTTAAAAAAACAAATTAAAATAATTTATTTTTAGAAAACATAAAATGAATTATTTTAATTTCTAATTATATATTATTACCATCTTTAATAAAAGTCAATATAAATATTAAAAAAATTAAACTTACAATTAAAATAATTAATATATGAAATCGAATAACGAACTGCGAAAAGCGAACGACGAATAGCCAATAATAGCACCTAGTACCTAAAAACTATAGATAAATTTTATAATAATACCTATTAATATAGATAATATCTATAAAATCCTTATTATATTGAATGTTATAGCTAAATAAAACTATAATATAATTAAAGTTTTAGGCATATGTAAGCTATATAAAACAGGAGGGTATTAAAATGAAAAAGGAAGTTGATGCAAGAGGTAAGGCTTGTCCTAAACCTGTAATAATGACTAAAAAAGCATTAGATGAAATAGAATCAGGAGTTGTTATTACTATTGTGGATAATGAAGTTGCTAAAGAGAATGTATCTAAACTTGCTAAGAGTATGAACTACAATTTTAAAGTAGAGAAGACAAAAGATAATGATTTTGTAATTCATATTACTAAGGGAGAAGTTGTAGAAGTTGAAAGCAATACTTGCCAGCCGAATATATTTAAAGATATGACTGTAGTTTTTGGTTCTGATAAAATGGGTAAAGGTTCTGATGAATTAGGAAAAATATTAATGAAGGGATTTATATATACATTGACTGAATCAATTCCATATCCATCGACTTTACTTTTCTTAAATAGTGGGGTAAAATTAACTACTGAAGGGTCAGAAGTAATAGATGATTTAAAGAAATTGGAGGAGCAGGGAGTAGAGATATTATCTTGTGGAACTTGCTTGGATTTTTACAATTTAAATGGTAAGTTAAAGGTAGGAGAAGTCACAAATATGTATACTATAGTGGAAAAAATGAAGAATGCAACAAATACTATAGTATTGTAAAAGGATGATTTAGTATGATTAAAAAAGCATTTTGTGTTGTAACATTTAATTCAACTAATCATGCAATACAGGGAGAAAAGATTTTAAAGGATAGAAATATAGAAATTAAAGTTATACCAACTCCTAGAGAGATAACTGCAAGCTGTGGGTTATCTATTAGGTTTGATAAAAAATTTCTAGAAGAAGTAATATCATGTATTCAAAGTGCGGCACTTAATATAAAAGGAATATATGAAATTATGAGAGAAAACGGTAAAAGAATAGTAAATAAGGTATATTAAAATAGAAAAAAATCTTTTGTTTTTAAAAGCAAAAAAATATAATATAATATATTTAGAGCTACTTCATAAAAGAGGTAGCTTTATTTAGTTCTAAAAAGGAGAGATATTTATGCCTATGAAGCTTAATGTAGGGGATGTTGTACAGTTAAAAAAAGTACATCCTTGTGGAGGAGATAAATGGGAAATTATGAGGACTGGAATAGACTTTAGGATTAAATGTCTTGAATGCAATAGACAGGTTTGGCTCCCAAGGAAAAAACTAGAAAAGAGAATCAAGAAAATTATTAGTCAAGTAGAGTAAAATAAAGAATAGAGGATATATATTAAAAAAATTTAATAAAAATTCAATATTGAAAAATCATTATTTGTCAAAATTTGAAGTAATTGAAATAGACAACGTTAGATAAATATAGTAAACTAAATATAGAGAGAAAAAGGAAAACGTTTTACTTTGTAAATTATGAAGATTTGGAGGTGCTTATTATGGCATTAAATTATGCAAAGCGCATGGAAAATATTAAAGCTTCTGAGATACGTGAATTATTAAAGCTTACAGAAAAACCAGAAATTATTTCATTTGCAGGCGGATTACCTGCACCAGAATTATTCCCTGTTGAAGAAATGAAGGAAATAACAAGAGAAGTTTTAGAAGAAGAAGGAGAAAGAGTATTACAGTACGGTACAACTGAAGGATATACTCCTCTTAGAAAGAAAATAGCAGAAAGAATGGCTAAAGTAGGTGTTAACGTAACTTATGAAAATATTCTTATAACTAGTGGTTCACAACAAGGTCTTGATTTTACAGGAAAGATATTTTTAGATCCTGGTGATGTAGTAATTTGTGAGAGCCCAAGTTATCTTGGAGCAATAAATGCTTTTAAAGCTTATCAGTGTAATTTTGCAGAAGTGCCTACTGATGATGACGGAATGATAATAGAAGAATTAGAGAAGATTTTAGAAAAAACAGAAAGAGCAAAATTTATATATGTAATTCCTGATTTCCAAAATCCATCAGGAAGAACTTGGTCTATAGAAAGAAGAAAGAGACTAATCGAAGTTGCAAATAAATACAATTTACCTATTATAGAAGATAATCCTTATGGTGAGTTAAGATTTGAAGGGGAAAGACCACCAGCAATTAAACATTTTGATACAGAAGGAAGGGTTATATTCTTAGGTACATTTTCTAAGACTTTCTGTCCTGGATTAAGATTAGGTTGGACTTGTGCTGACACTGAAGTTTTGCAAAAATATATTTTAGTTAAGCAAGGTGCAGACCTGCAGACTAGTACTATAGCTCAAAGAGAGTTAAATAAGTTTTTAGAAAAATATGATTTAGACGAGTACATTGATAAGATTAAGGAAGTATATAAGAGAAGAAGAGATTTAATGCTAAATACTATGAAAGAAGAATTCCCTGAAGGAATTAAGTATACTTATCCAGAGGGTGGATTGTTTACTTGGGTTGAATTACCAGAACACATTAATACTAGAGAACTTTTAGAAAAAGCTGTTGAAAAGAATGTTGCATTTGTACCAGGTGGTTCATTCTTCCCTAATGGTGGTCATGAAAATACAATGAGACTTAACTATTCAAATATGGATGAAGAAAGAATAGTAATTGGAATTAAGAGATTAGCAGAAGCAATAAAAGAAATGCTTTAATATAAAGGTCCCTTTTTAAAGGGACCTTAAATTTATTTTTTTCTATTTTGTTAGCTATGCTATTTTCAAGCTTTTCCAAAATTTCTACTTCTAAGTTTCTAGATTATTTACATATAAAACACTTTCTCTGTCTTTTTCATTTCATATATTTGGATAACAAGTATATTTTTGATATGTTATAATAATTATAGTTATAAAAATATAAGGGGGAGTACGTAGTGAAAACTACAAAAAAGGAGTGGAGTTGGATTTTATATGATTGGGCTAATTCTGCATTTGCAATAGTTATGCTAACAGCAATTCTACCTTTGTTTTTTAAAGATATGACAAGTTATTTAGGTATTGCAGATTCTGATTCAACGGCATTTTGGGGCTATGCCAACTCAATAGGTACATTTCTCATAGCAATTTTAGCACCATTTTTAGGAACTATTGCTGATTATCAGGGATTTAAAAAGCGATTTTTTATTTTCTTTTTTAGTTTAGGAGTATTTTTTACGGGGATAATGGCAACTGTGCCTATGGGACAATGGAAAATTGTAATAGTATTCTATATACTATCACTAATTGGGTTTTCTGGAGCTAATGTTTTTTATGATAGTTTTTTAACTGATGTAACTGATGATAAAAGAATGGATAAAATTTCATCTATGGGTTATGCTTATGGTTATATAGGAAGCACTATACCTTTTATTATTGGTATAGCTATTGTTTTCTTTAGTCGGAACCTAGGTATTTCTACAACTTTTGCTTATAGACTTTCATTTGTTATTACAGCACTTTGGTGGGGATTATTTACTATTCCTATGTTAAAGAATGTAAAGCAAGTATATTATATTGAACGTGAGAATAACTCCATAAAAAATAGTTTTAAGCGTTTAATGTCGACATTGAAAAATATAAAAGAGTATAAAGCTATATTTATTTTTCTATTAGCTTATTTCTTTTACAATGATGGAGTAGGTACAATCATTAGAATGGCTTCTGTTTTTGGTAGAGATGTTGGTGTAGCTCCTATGGATTTATTAGTTATTTTACTTGTAACTCAGTTTGTAGCTTTTCCATTTGCATTACTTTATGGGAAACTTTCTTCTATTTATTCAGGAAAAACTATGATTTTAGTAGCAGTTTCTATTTATATATTTATATGTATCTATGCTTATCAAATAGATTCTACACTAGATTTTTGGATTTTAGCTATGCTTGTAGCTTCTTCTCAAGGAGGTATTCAAGCACTTAGCCGTTCTTATTTTGGTAAATTAATTCCAAAGAATAATTCAAGTGAGTTTTTTGGTATTTATAATATTTTTGGTAGATTTTCGTCTATTTTAGGCCCTACATTAGTTGGGATTATTGCACAGGTTACAGGCAATACAAGGTATGGAGTTTTTAGTGTTGTTATATTTTTCTTAATAGGTGCATTTTTATTACTGAAAGTGCCCAACCAAGTTAAATTAAAAGCAGTTAATCAATAATGAGTTTATTGATAGAGTAAAATATTTATAAAGATAACGCTTATGCGAAAGAATTTAGAAAGAACTAAATTTTTTCAAGCATTCGATTTTATTTTCATATTTATTTATATAATTTTTTAAAAAATCAAGTTTATCTACAGTCTGTTAAAACAGGTTTAATATATTAGCTTTAATGCATTATATTTCTAGTTCTGAAATTAGCTAATTTTAAATTCTTTAGTATAATAAGAGAGTATAAATAAAAACTATTGTAATATATACTTATTAGTGATATAATACTAGAATGTAGTTAACCTTGCCCTATTTAATAGGGCCGTAAGTCCAAAAGGGAGGTGAAAGCGATGACAAAATACGAAGCTATGTTTATTCTTGTCCCAGATCTAGAGGAGGAAGTTAGAAACAACATAATTGAAAAATTCAAAGGTATCATTGAACAAAATGGTACTGTTGAAAAAATTGATGAGTGGGGCGTAAGAAGACTTGCATATGAAATCAAGCATTACGCTGAAGGATATTATGTTGTTATTAACTTCCAAGGTGAGTCAAGTGTAGTAAACGAGCTTGACAGAATTTCTAAGATAACTGAGCAAGTTATCAGACATATGATTGTAAAGGAAGATGAGTAAAGGTGGTGAACTAATGAATTGTGTTTTATTGATTGGTAGATTAACAAGAGACCCAGAATTGAGGTTTCTACCTGAAAATGGAAGAGCAGTTGCCACCTTTAATATAGCAGTTGATAGACCTTTTACTAATATAAAAGGAGAAAGAGAAACAGATTTCTTTAAAATCGTAGTTTGGGGTAGACAAGCTGAAAATTGTGCTAACTATCTAGGAAAAGGCAGACTTGTAGGAATTCAAGGTCGTATACAAACTAGATCATATGAAACTCCACAAGGAGAAAAAAGATATGTTACAGAAATAGTAGCAGACAGAGTGCAATTCCTAGATTGGGGAGACAATAAATCTGGTAGCGAAAGTATGGGTATGAGGACAGAAGATTTGATAGCAGCAGATGGGTTTCAACCAGTAGACGATGACGAAATTCCATTCTAGAAGGAGGGACAAGAGTGGCTAGAAGAAATAGGAAAAAAAGAGTATGTAGTTTCTGTGTTGATAAAGTAGAAAAGATAGACTACAAAGATGTGAATAGACTTAAAAAGTACATGACTGAAAGAGGTAAGATACTTCCAAGAAGAATCACAGGAAACTGCGCAAGACATCAAAGACAATTGACAAGAGCGATAAAGAGAGCAAGAAATATAGCTCTATTACCATATACTGTAGAATAATATTAGAGAAGTGGAAAACCACTTCTCTTTTTTGATGTTCATAATTGTGTTATAATTTTCATAGAATATTTTAGATAGTATAAATTATGAAAGAGGTGAAGTATATGGAAAATAGAAGTATTACAATTTCATTTTTAACAAGGACAGGCTTAATGTTAGCCTTAGCTTTAGTGTTTCAAATAGGTTTTAGAGCTTTTGCTCAACCTGCAGTAGGTCCTTTAGTAAATATGGTACTTATAATGAGTGGTGCACTAGTTGGGACTTTGTCAGGAATTATAGTTGGTTGTTTAACACCTTTAATAGCTTTTTTTGTAGGAATAATGCCTAAATTTCCTTTGATTCCATTTATTATGATAGGAAATGCTTTGTTAGTTATAATTTTTAATTATATTAGAAATAAAACTTCTAAATGGGGAGATTATTTAGGTTTAATAGGAGCTGCTTTTGTTAAATTTGTATGGTTAGCTTTTTCTGTTAGATATTTGGTTAAATTATTTATGCCAAAAGTACCTGCAAAACTTATTGTTGCATTATCTCTTCCTCAATTGTATACGGCACTTATTGGGGGATTTTTAGCTGTATTGATAATAAAAATGTTACCAAAAAATATTTTTAATAAATAGAATTAATATAACGCTTAAAAATGTATTCTAAGTGCAGCCATTTGGCTGCTTTTTTTATGTGATGGAGCCTATATTTCATTTGACATAATAAACTCTACTATGTAGAATTTTATTAAGGTTGCAGTTAGAAATTGTTGGAATAGTTCATTATTTATACAAATCTGCTATAATGTATATAGGGGGCGTAAAATATGGGTTTTAAAGATGATAAGATAGATATTACGAAAAATATAAAAGTTATTGAGTGGCTTAAAAGTGAACTTCTGACAGCTGTAGCATCACTTTTTGAGTTATTTGTTAAAGGGATAAAAAATAGCCAGGACGCTTTATTAGATGCTTTGGCTAATATTATTTTGGTAACATATTTACTTGGAAAGAGATTGGGTTTTAGTTTTGAAAGTATAGATTCTAAAATTGAAAATAAAATTAAATTAGGGATAATAGAAGAACATAAAATAGAAAAGTGGTATGGTGATTTGAGTAAATTAAGAGAATACTTAAATAGATCAAGAAAATAATAGAGGTGATTTCTTTGAACTTAAATGATAAAACTAAAGGGGTAGCAGAAGCGGGAATAATTACAGCTTTAACGATTATTTTAGCTTTAATAGGGGTTAATATATTTTCTATAGTAATATTATTATATCCTGTTCCTTTTATAATATTAGGATTTAGGAGAGATATAAAATATAGTATATTATCGATTATAGTGTCAAGTTTTGTATTAGGTATATTGATAGATTTACTTACTGGAGTATTTATGTTGTTGCTATTTGGGCCTTTATCTGTCATTTTTGTTTATTTGCTTAATAAAAAGGAGAAGTCATATAAGGTTTTAATTATTACTACAGTGGTATTTTTTGTTTCAATTTTAATTGTTATATTATTATCAGGATATATATTTGGAGTAAGTTTCGTTGAACATATGGAGCTTTCTCTTAATAAAGCATTTGAAGTTCAGTTAGATATGATAAAAAATATGAGTTTAACTAACTACGAAATGTCAAAAATTAAAAGTATGATGGACATGATTATAGATTATATGATTGCTATATTACCTGCAGCTTTAATTATTTTTTCAGGATTCGTAGCATATGTTAATTATTTAGTATTAGGAGCTGTATTGAGAAGGATTGGCAATAGGAATATCCATGTACCGAGATTTAAATACTTTAGAATGCCTAGTAATGCAATATTAGGTATTTTGGCAATATTTATAGCTACTTGGATTATTAAATATTTTAAAATGCTTTATTATCATACAATATTTCTAAATGTAATGATTATTGTTCTATTTATTCTCTTTATACAAGGATTGGCAGTTCTGGTGTTTTATTTAGACAGAAGAAAAACTAATAAATTTATAAAGGGGATAATATTAGTACTATCAGTGATGTATATTCCTATGTGGCTACTTGTTTCTTTTATTGGCTTTATAGATTCACTTATCAATTTTAGGAAAGTTAAAGTTTCCTGATTTTTTAGGAGGATAAAATGGGAAAGGGGAAAAATATCTTTAGATTTTTAGTACCAGACACTAAAATTTATCTCTGGATAATAGGAATACTTATAGGAATTATAGCTTTTTATGAACCTGTAATTGCAGGTATAGGGGTAATAGTTTTATTTTATTTAATTTATTATCATTGGAGAAATGTTCACTTAAAAAAAGTTGAGTGGACTAAATATATAGAAAGTCTTACAGAAGATTTTGACACTGCTACAAAACATGCGATTTTAAATTTACCAATTCCTTTAGTAATGGTTGAAATAGATGGGAGGATAACTTGGTATAATCCTAAATTCATGGAAATAATCGATAGAGAAGATATACTTGAAATTAGAATAAATGATATAATTCCAGGATTTAATATAGATGATATAATGAATAATGAAAAAGATATGGTAATTGAGGCAACAATTAAAGATAGACATTATAAAGTGTTGTATAATATAGTAAAAAAGGAAAACAAAAATAAAAACAAAAAAGGCTATATAATAATGTTATATTGGATAGATGTAACTAATTTTACTTTATTGAAAGACAAGTATAATGATGAAAAAATTAATGTATGTTTAGTACAGGTTGATAATTACAATGAAGTTATAAAGAGCACGGAAGAAACTTCAAGGCCAATAGTTATTGCAGAAATAGATAGAAGATTAAATATTTTTGCATCAAGAATAAATGGACTTATAAGAAAATTTGAAAGTGACAAATATTTGATAATTTTTGAGCATAAGTATTTACGAAATTTGGAAATAAAGAAATTTGATATACTTGATGATATAAGAGAAATAAGTGTAGGTAATAAAATACCAGTTACTTTAAGTATAGGTGTAGGCGTAAATGGAAAAAATCCTGCTCAGCTCTATGAATTCGCAAGGGCTGCTATAGATATTGCATTAGGAAGAGGTGGAGACCAAGCGGTCGTTAAAAAGATAGACAAACTTGAATTTTATGGAGGTAAAAGTAAAGCGGTTGAGAAAAGGACTAAAGTAAAGGCGAGAATTATTTCTCATGCTTTAAGACAGCTTATAGACCAATCAGATAGAGTATTTATTATGGGCCATAAGATAGCTGACATGGATAGTTTTGGTGCTTCATTAGGTATATTTAGAGCTGTTAAGAACAGAGGTAAAGAAGGATATATTATATTAAGTGGAGTTAATCCTTCGATAAAGAATATTTATAATAAAATAAAACAAGATCATCCTCAATATTTAAAACACATAATTACTCCTGAGGAGGCTGTAGCTAAGGCAGACAAGTCTTCTTTATGTATTGTTGTAGATATTCACAGGCCAAGCTATACAGAAGCTCCAGAATTGTTGGAAATAGTTGATAAGGTGGTTTTGATTGACCATCATAGGAGAGGTGCAGAATTTATAGAAGAGCCTGTGCTTATGTATTTGGAGCCTTATGCTTCATCAACATGTGAATTAGTTACAGAGATACTTTATTACATGGGAGATAAAATAGAGATAGAAAAATTTGAAGCAGAAGCTATGTTGGCTGGTATAGCAGTAGATACTAAACATTTTACTTTTAAAACTGGAGTAAGGACTTTTGAGGCAGCTTCTTTCTTGAGAAGAGCTGGAGCAGATACTACGTCGGTAAGAAAATTATTTCAGGATGATTTGTATACATTCATCTTAAGGGCGGAAGTTGTAAAGAAAGCAGAGATAATAGATGGAATTATAGCTATATCAACATTAGAGGAAATTAGTGATGATTCAGTATTGATTGCTGCACAGTCAGCAGATGATTTATTGAATATTAGTGGGATAAAAGCTTCATTTGTATTAGTGATAAATGATGATAAAATACATATAAGTGGCAGATCATTAGGAGACATTAACGTTCAATTAATTCTTGAAAAATTAGGTGGAGGAGGTCATTTGACAGCGGCTGGCACGCAGTTAGATGGGACTGATTTACATTATGCAAAAGAAAGATTGAAAGAAGCGATAAGAGAATATATTAAGGAAGGTGAAGAGTAATGAAGGTAATATTATTAAAGGATGTCAAGGGACTTGGTAAAAAAGGTAGTGTTGTTAATGTAAAAGATGGCTATGCGAGGAATTTTCTTTTGCCGAGAGGAGTTGCTAAAGAAGCAACAGAAGGTAATTTAAAGGTATTAAAAGAACAGGAAACAGCCAGAGAGATTAAACAAAAAGAAGAATTAGAAAAAGCTAAAAAATTAGCTGAAAAGATATCTAGTATTAGTGTTAAAATACAAGGCAAAGCAGGAGCAAATGGTAAGCTATTTGGTTCAATTACAAGTAAAGATATTGCCAATGCATTAAATAAACAGCATAAAATAAAGATTGATAAAAAGAAAATTATGTTAGAAGATAATATAAAAGCTCTTGGTGTAGTTTTTGTTGATATTAAAGTATATCCGTCTGTTGTAGCAAAGCTTAAAGTTGAGGTATCTGAAAATTAGTGTGTTTTATATAATCAGCACTTTTTAAGGAAGTTGCCTTAAAAAGTGCTGTAATTCATATTAGGAGGTGAACTCTGTGACTGATAATATAAAGACTATTGGAAAAGTACCTCCACATAGCATTGAAGCTGAACAGTCTGTTTTAGGATCAATGATACTAGATAAAGATTCGATAATTACTGCTATTGAAATATTAAGACCAGACGATTTTTATAAAGAAGCTCATAAGGAAATATATGAAGCTATATTAGCACTTAATGATAAAAATGAACCTGTTGATTTGATAACTTTATCTGAAGAATTGAAAAAGAGGGGTACTTTAGAAGCGATTGGTGGAATGACCTATTTAGCCGATTTATCAGAAGGTATATCTACAACTGCTAATATAAAGCATTATTGTGAGATAGTAGAAGAGAAATCAATTCTAAGAAAGTTGATTAAAGCTTCTGATGAGATAATGTCAAAGGGATATGAAGCTGATGAAGAAATAAGTAGTATAATCGATTTAGCGGAAAAGAAGATATTTGATATTACGCAAAGAAAAAGTCATGAAGGATTTACGCCTATTAAAAATATTTTATTAGACAGTCTTAATAAAATTGAGGAGATGTTTGAAAATAAAGGTGGCATAACAGGTTTAACTACTGGATTTATCGATATAGATAATAAAACATCTGGATTACAAAAATCAGACCTAATATTAGTTGCTGCTAGGCCATCGATGGGTAAAACAGCTTTTGCATTAAATATTGCATTAAATAGTGCATTAAAAGGTAATGCATCAGTTGCTATATTTAGTTTAGAGATGTCAAAAGAGCAATTAGTGCAGCGTATGTTAAGTATTGAATCACATGTAGAAATACAAAAAATTAGAAATGGACAGTTGAGTGAGGACGAGTGGTTAAGATTGGTTAGAGCAATGGGGCCTTTATCTCAAGCTAAAATATATATTGACGATACCCCTGGAATTACACTAAGTGAAATGAAGGCGAAATGCAGAAGATTAAAGATAGAAAATGGATTAGACTTGATACTTATTGATTATTTACAGTTAATGCAGGGAGATGGGAAATCCGAGAATAGACAACAGGAGATATCTGCTATATCGAGAGGTTTAAAAGGATTAGCAAGAGAAATGAATTGTCCAGTAGTAGCTTTATCGCAGCTTTCACGTGCACCTGAGTTAAGATCTGATCATAGACCTATTTTATCAGATCTAAGAGAATCTGGTGCAATAGAGCAGGATGCAGACGTAGTAATGCTTTTGTATAGAGATGAATATTATCATCCAGATACAGATAAAAAGAATATCGGTGAGGTAATAATAGCAAAGCAGCGTAATGGTCCTACAGGTACTGTTGAATTGGTTTGGATGGGACAGTTTACTAAATTCTTGAATTTAGAAAAGTATAGACAATAAATTATTTTATACCGAGGGTTTAAACCCTCGGTATATTTTTTGACAGAAAGTAATATAACTTTGTCAACAGCCTGGATGCTTTTTGTATAAAAAAGCATTATGGAATATAAAGGAACTAATTGCGTGATATAATATAATATAGATAATTTAAGGGGTGTGGGTGAGTATATGTGTTTAATTGTAGGAAAAAGGGTTACTATAAGACCTTTAGTATTAGAAGATGTATATGCAATGCAAGACTGGGGGAAACATGAAGAGCCACTTTTTTCTGACTATAATTTTCCTAAATTAAAAGATGAAGAAATAAGACAGTGGTATAAAGATAGAACGCTTAAGAAAAATAGAAAATCTTTTGGTATATTGAATGAAAATGGAGATACAATCGGATACTTAACAATTAGAAATATAAAAAAATTCAAGAAACAGGCAACTTTAGGAATAACTTTAGATGCTAACTTTGTAAATCGAGGTTATGGTACTGAAGCTTTAAATATTTTTTTAGATTATTTTTTTAATGAACTTAAAATGAAAACTATGTGTCTAAGTGTTGCGAAATTTAACAAAAGAGCAATAAGATGTTATGAAAAAAATGGTTTTAGAAAAACTGGGGAATATCTTAAGAAACTAGACATAAAAACATATAATGTTTTATTAAAAGAAAGACATAGTGATTTGATTGATGGCTTTATTTTTAAAAAAGGGAATTTATATTGCTGTTATTATAAAATGGAGTTGAGTAAATATGACTACTGCAAAAACGAACATTAAAAATAATACAACAAATAACATTCGGTATTTTATTGACTTTAATAAATCGATTTGATAATATAGTTAGGGGTCATTCGTGTTATAACGAAAATTATTTTAGAAGAGAGGTAATGAAAATGCCTAAGAAAAATTACGATGTTATAATTATTGGTGGTGGACCTGCTGGAATTTTTACTGCATTAGAATTATTAAAACATGATGAAAATATGGATATATTATTACTCGAAAAAGGAAGGAACATTGAAGGCAGGATATGTCCAATAAAAACAAAAGGCGTTAAATGTGTGCAGTGTAAACCTTGTTCTATTGTTAATGGATGGGGAGGAGCAGGTGCTTTTAGTGATGGTAAATTGACACTTACTTCAGAGTTTGGTGGTATTTTAGATGAGTATATGACGAAAAAAGAACTTGAGGATCTCATAAATTATGTTGATAGAATATATCTAAAATTTGGTGCTACAGAAAAAATACATGGTACTAATACCGAGAAAATAAGAGAAATTCAAAGGAAAGCAGCTGCTGCAGATTTGAAACTTATACCTGCAAAGGTTAAACATTTAGGCACTGAAAGATGTTTTAATATACTAAAAAGAATGGAAGAGTACTTAAGGGATAGAATAACAATAAAATATTTATCACCTGTTGATAAAATTTTAGTTAAAGATGGCAAGGTTTCAGGTGTTGTAACTAAAGATGAAGAGTTTTTTAGCGATTATGTAGTTGCAGTACCTGGTAGAGAAGGATCTGAATGGTTTAAAAATGAAGCTGAAAGATTGGGACTTAGCCTTAAAAATAATGCAGTTGATATTGGCGTTAGAGTAGAAGTTCCGGCTGTAGTTTTAGAGGAAATTACTGACGTTGTTTATGAATCTAAGCTGATTTATTATACAAAATCATTTGATGATAGAGTAAGAACTTTCTGTATGAATCCTTATGGTGAAGTAGTTGTAGAAAATAATGATGGCATAAAGACAGTTAATGGACATAGTTATGCAGAAAGGAAAACAGAAAATACTAATTTTGCACTTTTAGTTTCTAAAGAATTTACTGAACCATTTAATTCTCCTATAGCTTATGGGAAATATATTGCAACATTGGCTAATATGTTAGGAGATGGGGTAATAGTACAAAGGTTAGGGGATTTATTAGATGGTAGAAGAACTACAGAAAGTAGATTAAGAAGAAGTTTAGTTCAGCCTACATTAATCGATGCTACTCCTGGTGACTTAAGCTTGGTGCTTCCGTATAGGCATTTAAGAGATATAATTGAAATGCTAGAAGCTATGGATAAGATAGCTCCTGGAGTATTTTCAAAACATACTCTTTTATATGGGGTTGAAGTTAAATTTTATTCTTCAAGAGTTAAGCTCACGAATAATCTTGAAACAGAAATAGATAATTTATTTGCTGCAGGAGATGGTGCGGGAGTTACAAGAGGATTAGCACAAGCTTCTGCTGCAGGAGTAGTTGTAGCAAGAGAGATAATAAAAAGGTTAAACAAATAACAAAGGGGTTGATTAAATGAATACACTTGTTATATTAGGTGCTCAATGGGGAGATGAAGGTAAAGGAAAGATAACAGACTTTTTATCTGAGAAAGCTGACATAGTCGTTAGATATCAGGGTGGAGATAATGCAGGTCATACTGTTGAAATAGGAGAAAAGCAGTTTAAATTACATTTGATACCATCAGGTATTTTTTACGAAGAAAAAGTGTGTGTAATTGGTAATGGGGTTGTTGTAAATCCTAAATCATTATTAGAAGAGATAAAGTACTTAAATGATAGAGGTATAAAAACTGATAATTTAAGAATAAGTGATAGAGCACATATTATACTTCCTTATCATATTAAACTAGATGAACTTGAAGAGAAAAAAAGAGGCAAGAGTAAAATTGGAACAACAATTAAGGGAATAGGTCCTTGTTATAGAGATAAAGTTGAAAGAAATGGAATTAGAATGTGTGATATCTTTTATAAAGATATTTTAGAGGAAAAACTTAGAAGAAATATAAAAGAAAAAAATGAAATAATTGAGAAACTTTATGGTGAAAGTGGGCTTGATGAAGATAGTATTGTAACAGAATATATGGATTACCTAGAAAAAATAAAAAAATACGTTGTAGATACAACTGCTTTATTAAATGAAGCTATTGAAAATGGCAAAAAGATACTATTTGAAGGAGCGCAAGGGACACTTTTAGATATAGACTTTGGAACATATCCATATGTTACTTCATCTCACCCAATTTCTGGAGGAGTAACTGTTGGAACTGGAATAAGCCCCTTTGGTATAAAAGAAGTCTTAGGAGTAGTTAAAGCTTATACTACAAGAGTAGGAAAAGGACCGTTTCCAACTGAATTATTTGATGAGACTGGAGATATGATAAGACAAAAAGGGTATGAATATGGAACTACAACAGGTAGACCAAGAAGATGTGGATGGTTAGATACTGTTATGCTTAGATATTCAGCTAGAATAAATGGATTAACCTCTATTGCAATTACTAAGTTAGATACATTAGGAGGTTTTGAAAAACTAAAGATATGTACAGCATATGAGCTTGACGGAAAAGTAGTTAAAGATTTTCCTTCAAGTTTAGAAACTCTAAAAAGGTGCAAACCTATATATGAGGTTTTAGATGGATGGAAAGAAGAAGAGATAGAGGATGTAAAAACATTTGATGAATTACCTGAAAATGCAAAGAAGTATATTTCTAAGATTGAAGAGCTTACTGGCGTGAAAGTTAAGTTAGTTTCTATAGGGCCTAATAGAAATGCAACTATATTAAGAGAGAATATTTTCTAATTTAGCAACCCCTGATGCTTTAGTATCAGGGGTTCAAGTTATATTTATTAATTAATTGAAAAAATAATGCTCATAAACAAATATATTTTTTCAATTATTATAGTTCTATTTTGTTTACAGTTTGCCCTCTGATGCTTTAGTATCAGAGGTTAAATTTTGGTAAAATAAACCACATAAAAAATTTTAAAAAAAGTGTTGACAAACAATATCTTATCCTGTAATATATATAACTGTGAGTTGCAAAACGACCCATTAGCTCAGTCGGTAGAGCACCTGACTTTTAATCAGGGTGTCCCGCGTTCGAGTCGCGGATGGGTCACCAATATGGAGAGGTGTCCGAGTGGTTTAAGGAGCTGGTCTTGAAAACCAGTGACTCGCTTGCGCGGGCCGTGGGTTCGAATCCCACCCTCTCCGCCAAATAAAGAGTGGAGAAGTACTCAAGTGGCTGAAGAGGCTCCCCTGCTAAGGGAGTAGGTCCCTAACGGGGCGCGAGGGTTCAAATCCCTCCTTCTCCGCCAAGATTTAAGGGCCCTTAGCTCAGCTGGCTAGAGCGTCCGGCTCATAACCGGCAGGTCCGGGGTTCGAGTCCCTGAGGGCCCACCAATCAAATACAGGGGTGTAGTTCAGTTGGTAGAACGTCGGTCTCCAAAACCGAATGTCGTGGGTTCGAGTCCTGCCACCCCTGCCAACAGGACAACATCGGGGTGTGGCGCAGTTTGGTAGCGCACGTGGTTTGGGACCATGGGGCCGGGGGTTCGAGTCCCTCCACCCCGACCAATATGGGCTTATAGCTCAGCAGGTTAGAGCGCACGCCTGATAAGCGTGAGGTCGGTGGTTCGAGTCCACCTAAGCCCACCATAAATTATGATTTTTTAAGGGCCCTTAGCTCAGCTGGCTAGAGCGTCCGGCTCATAACCGGCAGGTCCGGGGTTCGAGTCCCTGAGGGCCCACCAATCAAATACAGGGGTGTAGTTCAGTTGGTAGAACGTCGGTCTCCAAAACCGAATGTCGTGGGTTCGAGTCCTGCCACCCCTGCCAACAGGACAACATCGGGGTGTGGCGCAGTTTGGTAGCGCACGTGGCACGTCTTTCAGACGAATTGAAAATTAAAAAATGAAAATGTAAAATTACAAAGATAATTTTGAATTTTACATTTTAAATTCTGCAAAAGCAGTACGTGGGCTTATAGCTCAGCAGGTTAGAGCGCACGCCTGATAAGCGTGAGGTCGGTGGTTCGAGTCCACCTAAGCCCACCATAAATTATGATTTTTTAAGGGCCCTTAGCTCAGCTGGCTAGAGCGATATTTTTCAAAACATAAAGTGTTTTGAAAAATATTTTTAAATTATAAATTTTAAATGTTAAATAAAAAATATTTAAAATTAAGCATTTAACATTTAGAACTCCGCGAAAGCGGCAAGGTTTGTACTTTGAAAACTGCACAGCGTATAATGTATCAGGTACTAGGTACTGGGATACGGTAGGAGTTTTTTACAATTCATAGGAAATTATATTCCTTGCTAAACTGTGGATAATTTTGAATATAATTTCCGTTTATGAATTTCAACAAAATCTTCCTTAATTTTTTAAAGTCGAAGATTTTGTTTACTGTATTCTGTTAATATACTTTGCTTTCTATAAATTTGTCGAAGTACATCGAAAAAGATGAAAATTCTTCAAAAAAGTTATTGACACGAATCTATAATTATGCTAATATATATCTTGTCGTCGCTGACAAAAGGTATTGATCCTGGGTAGCTCAATGGTGGAGCAACCGGCTGTTAACCGGTAGGCTGTGGGTTCGAGTCCCACCCCAGGAGCCAGAATAAATGCCGGGGTGGCGGAACTGGCAGACGCACAGGACTTAAAATCCTGCGGTCCTTATAAGACCGTACCGGTTCGATTCCGGTCCCCGGCACCACATCATCGCGGGGTAGAGCAGCCAGGTAGCTCGTCGGGCTCATAACCCGGAGGTCGTCGGTTCAAATCCGGCCCCCGCAACCATATTGAAAAACGTGGCGGCGTAGCTCAGTTGGCTAGAGCATGCGGTTCATACCCGCAGTGTCGGCGGTTCGAATCCGTTGTGGCCCTATGGTCAAGTGGTTAAGACACCGCCCTTTCACGGCGGTAACCCGGGTTCGAATCCCGGTAGGGTCACCAAAATTGGGCGCGTAGCTCAGCTGGGAGAGCATCTGCCTTACAAGCAGGAGGTCACAGGTTCGAGCCCTGTCGCGCCCACCATCTTTTTTAAGTTGAAGCTTTAAAAAGATATTTAAAACTTAACATTTACGATTTAAAATTGATTTTATGGCCCGGTAGTTCAGTTGGTTAGAATGCCAGATATTGGCCCGGTAGTTCAGTTGGTTAGAATGCCAGCCTGTCACGCTGGAGGTCGAGGGTTCGAGCCCCTTCCGGGTCGCCAAATATGCTGGCGTAGCTCAACTGGTAGAGCAGCTGACTTGTAATCAGCAGGTTGCGGGTTCGAGTCCCATCGCCAGCTCCATATTAGGAGGGGTTCCCGAGCGGCCAAAGGGGACGGACTGTAAATCCGTTGGCGTAGCCTTCGCTGGTTCGAATCCAGCCCCCTCCACCATACACTACTTCGTAGTGAATCTTAAATTATAAATTTTAAATGTTAAATATTTTAGCGACTCAATATCATTTAAAATTTAGAATTCTGACATAGTCAGTGTGCGGAAGTGGCTCAGTGGTAGAGCATCGCCTTGCCAAGGCGAGGGTCGCGGGTTCGAATCCCGTCTTCCGCTCCATTTATTAAGCGGGTGTAGCTCAGTGGTAGAGCCCTGGCCTTCCAAGCCAGTCGCGAGGGTTCGATTCCCTTCACCCGCTCCAATTTTCATTATAGATTAAATTTAAAATTATTTCGTGGTGGGTATAGCTCAGTTGGTTAGAGCGCCAGATTGTGGCTCTGGAGGCCATGGGTTCGAATCCCATTATCCACCCCATCAAATGATAATATTTTGCTGGGGCGTCGCCAAGTCGGTAAGGCACTAGACTTTGACTCTAGCATTCGCAGGTTCGAGTCCTGCCGCCCCAGCCATTTATTCTTTAAACTGTTTTGGCGGCATAGCCAAGTGGTAAGGCAGAGGACTGCAAATCCTTTATTCCCCAGTTCGAATCTGGGTGCCGCCTCCATGTTTGCGCCTATAGCTCAACTGGATAGAGTGTCTGACTACGAATCAGAAGGTTGGGGGTTCGAGTCCCTCTGGGCGCACCACTTAAATATTATTAAAAAAATGGAGGGTTGATGCGAGAAGCCAATCCTCCATTTTTTAATGCTTTCGTGGCATATGAACTAAATTTTTTTGTCAATTTTCAATTTACAATTTATGTTAATCTGATTACTGTTTTTCACTAATAAAAGTTTCACTATTTTAATTATAATTTTATATTTTTTGCTCTTAAATTATCTAATGGTGATAATCTTTTAAAGTTCTTCATTACATAACTTGAAGCTAAATGAGAGTAACGCCTAGTCATTTCTAAAGATGTATGTCCTAGAATTTGCTGTAATGTAAATATATCTCCACCATTTATTAAATATTTAGTTGCAAATGTATGCCTTAATATATGTGGGTGTAACCTTTCTATTCCTGTTTTTTTCTTTAATCTAACAAATATCATTTTAATTACATCTTTACTTACAGGCGTTTTATTTTGACTTATAAAAACGTGTGTTGTCGGATATTCTGGCATTGGTCTATATCCATTTAAGTACTTAAATAATAACTTTTTAGTATACAATCCAAGTGGAACAATCCTTTCCTTTTGACCTTTACCATAAACTTTAATTACATTTTGAGTAAAATGCACATTTTCAACTTTTAACTCAATTACTTCATTACTTCTTAATCCTGAGTCTAACATCAGCGATATCATACATTTATTTCTTAATCCGAATTCAGTTTTATCATTAATGCTTTTATATAAAATTTCAATTTCTTCATCACTTAATATTTCTATTGTTTTTTTAGGTGCTTTTGGTAATTTAAATCTTTCTGCTAAATTCTCTTTTATGTATGCTTCGTTATATAACCAATTTATAAATGCTCTTAACTGTCTAATATATGTCTGTATCGTTGTTTTAGATAATTTTTCTTTTTTATTTGTTTTAAAATTATATTCTTTATCTTTACTACCCAAATATAACTGATACTGTTTTAAATCTAACAAAGTTATATCTGTTACTAATTTATCTTTTCCGATAAAATCTATAAAGTAACTTAAAAATCTTTCATAGTTAAATATAGTTTTATCTGTGTTCCCTTTTAGTTTTTGGTCTATTAAAAACAATTCTAATGCTTTTTCTAGAGTTAGCAAAAACTCACCCTCTCTCTAAATTTTTCTCTAGCTCTCATTTCTACATATAATTTCTCATGATAATCTTCAAAACTCATAATGTGTTTTTTAATTTGCTTATATCTGAATACTAGTTTTCTATTATACATATCATGCATAATTTTATGCAAAGTATTTATAGCATTTCGTATATTTAACATTACTGATGCTTTATCTATTTCATAGTTATTTACTTCAACTTTACCAATAAAGTCATTTTGATATTCTTGATTGTTTGTGTTAAATTCTTTTAACATGTTTATAAAAACTTTATACAATTCTTCATCTATGTTAAGTTTATAGATACTAGGTTTATTTAAACCTCTGGAGCAAAAATATCTTTTCTGATTTAATAAATCTTTTTCAAGATATATTTCATAATTATCTTCACCTTTAGAGTTTTCTTTATTTATATACTTAGCAACATACTTCGCAAAATCCTCAATTTCTTCTTTTTTATTAACTGATTCAATCCAAGTATAACCATGTCGCCATAATTTTGAAAATTCTTTTTGTTCAATATAAGGTAAATTGAAATATAATACATGGAAGTGAACTGCTCCACGTTTCTGAAATTCTGGTATACAAATATACTTAAGCACATTTTTATGTACACCATAAAGGTAGTAAGAAAGACGTTTATTAAACTTTGTAAATTCAGCATTTGCAGTTTGTAAATCGGTAACATTTTCAGCAAATGTTAAAGTCCAGAATTTAGGTCTTTGTATATTACCATAATAATCTGGTATGCAGTTTATATTACATGCGATTATATCAAAAACCTTTTGTCTTGCTCTCATAATAGACTTAATAAAATTCTCTCTATTTTTTTCGCTTGTTCCTTTTTTCGTTGCAAATGTAGGTTTACTAGCATAATTGAACTGTAATGTTTTAGAATACTTTTTTAATGTTATATGTTTACCTGCTATTTTTACCTGGAAGTTAAAACTCATTAAATTAATCATAGGTAGACCCCCTTTAGCTTTTAAATATCACACTTAAGCTTTCGCATTAAGTGTGATATTACTCAAGTGAAGCCAACCTACCCGCAACTAACGTTTCTTAAGACATTTTGCTTTGATAAAAGTCAATAGCTTTCGCGGCATATCCTCGCTTTGCTGCGGTATTCCACGTTCTATTGACTTTTATCAATTTTGTATGCTATTTATAAACTGCGAAGGGCGACAGGAGGGAAGAAGAAATACTTAGTTTTTATTTTTTCTCCCTTCCTTACAGCATTTTAGCATACAAAAACGCTCCATTTTGTTAGTGCTATAAGGTAGTTTTACTTCATATTTATTTTTGCTCTGGGCTCTTGGAGAGAAGAAACTGGTAAATATTTACAAACTTATCAATATTTTAACTTATCCAAATATTCTTTATTTGCTGCTTTCCAACGTCTCAAATGAAATTTAATCTGTCCTTTGGTCCTGCATCTCTTTAATAATTTCATTAAACTAAACATGCTCATATTTTTATAATCCATTATCAACACCTCATTTTTTTGCAAGCTTTAAACCTTTATATTGTATGCTATAGCTTGCGCCCTGTGGCAATGGCATGTAGCCATTTGCCACAGGGCAGGAGCATCAAATTACTAACTTCTTTTTTAAAGTTTTTTTAGTATCTTTATCTAATATAGTTACTGAAGAAACTACTCCCTGCTTTTCAAGTATTTCTACTGGTGTTAAGAATTCTTGTTTTTTAGCTTTAGATATCATTTCGTATGTATCATACATACGTCTTAATCTATCTGTTTGAATAAAACTTAATCGTCTCAACGGATTAGGTTTAAAGTTATATATATCAATCGTTTGTTCGTATTCTTCTGCATCATAATATTTATTAAATGTCCACCTTTTAAATAATGTCTTGCTTTCTACTACACAAAATGTTATTTGTCTTATGAGAGCATCAACGTGTTTAAACCGTTGTGCAGTTGCAAATATAACTTTTCTTTCTTTTCGTACCTGGAGCAACAAACCAATGAGGTCGGCAGGTACTCCATTTTTTGCCCAATTCCTGGAATTAAATATACTTGATATTTCATCAAGTAAGATTAGAGTATTGCCATCTATTTCAATTATCTGATCATAATTTGTTAGTGGAATTATTTTGGTATGCTTGGGAAATCCAGTTAGCTTTATATTCGTTAATATCTTAAGGTCTTTATATTTTTTACATAAGTCGTAAGCTGTTTTAACCATTGATATGGTTTTTCCTGTTCCAAACATACCTATCCAAATGTATAAACCATATAAGTTGAATTTTTCCCATTCTCTGTATTTTACATATCTATATAAATCAATTATTTTCCAATACAATAGATGTGGGATTTTAGGTAAATAATCAAATATCAATGCATTTAAAAGCCCAAACATAATATCACCCTTTTTTAATTGATTAGAATAAGAAAGTCCCATTCAGGGACTCTCTTATTACTATCTTGCTACTTTCTTTGCTCCTCTTAATACTCTAAA
The DNA here is from genome assembly GCF_001730685.1 of Caloranaerobacter ferrireducens. Classification (NCBI taxonomy): domain Bacteria; kingdom Bacillati; phylum Bacillota; class Tissierellia; order Tissierellales; family Thermohalobacteraceae; genus Caloranaerobacter; species Caloranaerobacter ferrireducens. The sequence continues at coordinate 34,687 of NZ_MDJR01000010.1, forward strand.
TGCTACTCCTGCTATCATTCCTAATACTAGTACGTTTAATGGATACTGTTGGAATAATCCTAATATTGATTGAATCATACCTATTATTTCATTGAATAAAGAAGTATCTATTACTGGTGTTGTAGTATTACCTCCTTTCCTAGAATATTTAATATATTTAATTTAATTACATGCCACCTTTTGATAACCTAAATGTTATGCCTTTTATGATGTCTATTACTCCAGAGATTATTAAGATAAATATAAAACATCTTACTATGAACGCTATTTCTTCCATGCCTTGTGGAACTGTTCCTAATAAATTCATTAACGAATCCATTTCTTTACACTCTCCTTAAATGCTAGATATAACAATACTAAAATTAAAAATACTGCTATATTATTTTGCTTATCTATTAATTCTACTTGTCTATCTATGTAATTTGACATATCTGCTATCTGCTGCTTTATTGCTGTTATTTCTATATCCATATTGGTTAGTATGTTTTCTATTTGCGTTAAATCTGTTTCTTCCATACTATCCACTCCTTTGAATTATTCCAAATAAAAACCTTGCTGCGAAGTATAAGAGCATTGAGCCTATGAATATTTCAAAGAAACTTATCTGATATTCAAATACATTAAATTTTAATTTCATTACTTTTACTGCTAAATCTATTAATACTCTTAATACTTCCATAAAACCCCTACTTTCTAAAGATTGATACTATTATCATTATTGATATGCCTACTGTACCTAGTTGTACCCATTCATCTGGTAATACTGAGAATATATCTTTAAAAACTGCCATCACTTGCCCTGATTTTGAACTCAACATTCCAACGAATGAAACTAATGTTTCAAATACATATACTACATCTGAATAAACTTTTGTTAATATTCCTCTTATGCCTTTTATTTCTTTTATTTGTTCTTCTATTTCTGTTAAATCTTCTTCTTCATCTGCTTTTTGTTGTTCTAATTGATATAGTTGAATTAAATCACTACTTAATAATCCATCTGGTACATTATTGTTATTAAGTACTTCTCTATATACTATCCCTGTTATATTTTCACTTTGTACTATGTCATAAGTTCCTTTTACTTGATATAAGTACAATATATCGTCTTTTTCTAAGGTAATTATATAGTCATTGTATATGTCAACTGTCTGTTGTGTTTTAACACCATTATTCATTACTGTTACTACAAATCTCTTTTCATTTAGTGGATTGTATGGAATTACTACTTTTCTTGGTACTGCATCGGTATTTGTTGCGATAAATAAATCTCCATCTACCATGTTTACTGTTTGCCATTGTACTTCTTCAATTTCATCATCATAAACTAAATTCTCATAATAACTCATACAATCCATTAATTCCTTATCATCAAACCAAAAATTTATCGTATAATTGCCTATGTTTTCTATAACATAAGTATCATTTTTATCTATATATGACTCAAATCCAATACTTGTAATTGACTTTTCCTGTTCTATATAAAAACCATCTGGTCCAGTTACTGTCATTCTGTATTTTCCTAAGTGTGTATCACTATCTATTAGAAAATATGCTTGGTCTATTTTGTCATTGAATATATATAAACTTTCTCCTGGTTCTATTGTTATTAATCCGCCTTCTTCCTCATTGTACCAGTCTACGAAATAAGGTATTGTAATTGGTGTATATATTACTGTTCCATCATCTAATCTTATTTCATACTTTGCATATTTTGTGTAAATTATAGTATCTACATATTGTCCAAATATTTCCTTATCACTTCTAACATAACCATCATAATAATCATAAGTAAATGCAACAGTACTATTTCTTTCTACATGAACTATATCCAAAACATTTCCATTATCATCTATCGGTTTAAATTCAATATAACTATTACTTACATATACCTCTATATATTCAGGTTCTCCTACAAAATCTACTAAAGCATAAACTCCATCATCATATGTATTTTTTATAATCAAATCGTAATCTTCCCAACCCTGTCCGAATGTATTTTCTAAATCCAAAATACTATCATCTATATACAACCTACTACCTACTTGTTGACTTTCAGCATATACTAAACTTGTATTTAATAAAATAAACACTATCAATAAAAAAGTTAACTTTCTCATTTCCTCACCACCTTCTTTTTGGGTGCGGGGGAGGGATTCGAACCCTCGACCTCTAGGCTACAACCCTAGTGTCCTAGACCTCTAGACCACCACCGCCATGTTACAAGAATTCTATTTCTAGAATTCTTGTTTTGCATACATTCCAACTTTTCCATTTATTAGGTATGTGCCTATTCTTACATTACTTAGTTCTATTTCTTGCATCTCTTTTACTTGACTAAATGTTTGCTGATTTACTGTTACATCTAAATTCACTCTTTCGCCTGGTTGGTATAAACGTAGTACAAACTTTTTATTGTTGTCTTTATCTTGCTTTTGTACTTTTTCTAATACTAATCCTTTTAGACTAACTAACATCTAATTTACACCGCCTTTCTTTTATCCTTTTATTTGGGGTGGGAGAGAGTAGGAAATTAGTCCTACTCCCAATTTTATTAAATTTCATATAAAATGAAATCTATTTAAATAAATTCATGATATCTGAATTAATTTTATTATACATTCATGTTTCATGAATGTCAATAATAAATTTCATGTTTTATGAAATTTATTAGTATTTTTTTTTAGTTAATGATAAAATATTTTCATAAATAATGAAAAAAGAAGGGGTATTATGGGTAAGGTATTAGGAGAAAGAATAAAAAAATTAAGAAAAGAAAAGAATATTACTCAAAAAGAATTAGCTAAAATATTAAACATTCAAAATTCCACTTTATCTCAATATGAAAATGGTATTAACGAACCAAGTGATGAAATAAAAATTAAAATTGCAGATTTTTTTAATGTTAGTATTGACTACTTACTAGGCAGAACAGATAACCCTAATCCTAATAATTCTTACAAATTGACAGATGAAGAAGCTGACAAACTAGCTGATGAAATTATTGAAATTTATATTAAAAAAGGCAAAATTAAAAGGGGCGAGAAACTCACCCCTGAAAAAATCGAGAAAATATTAAAAGAGATAGAAATTTTTATTGATATGGCTAATAAGCTTGAAGATATTTAATTTTTTTAGTTGTTTTCTATTATATCTTTAAGCTTATTTTTATTTGCATTTAATTTTTCCTTCAGCATTTCTTTTAACTTGTTTTTCAACAACTTCATAAATGCCCCCTTTAATGTTTTCCCCCTATTTAATGTAACGATGAAATGCGAACATATGTTTGGTTATATTATACACTTTTCTTATTTTTCTTACAACTTTATTTTAAATTGATTACATTAAAATAAGATTCGCAAATGCGAATCTTATAATGCTTTTTCTATTTTTGTTGGATTCAATATTTCTTCTATTTTATTTTTCAATTCATTAACTTTATATCCATATCCTACTTTAATTCTTAATAAAGGTAAATTTGTACTTTTAAATACATTATTTAAAAATTCATCTCTTTCTATTCTTTCAGATTTATTGTGAGTTGAATCATCTAATTCTATAGCTAATACTGGTTTAAGAGTTTCACTTTCACAAATTAAAAAATCAATATGTTTTGAATTTATTTTGTTCCAATAGAGCTGTCTTTTTTCTGTTTTATCTACATATAAAATATCAGCTAGTCGTACTTTTGGACATATGTATAAATTTTTTTCCTTAATTGCTAAAGTTAGTGTTTTATAAAAGTTATATTCAGCTTTACTTAATAAATGTTTCTTACTTTTATAAGGTAATTTAATTGATACATTATTTTCTGTTTTTTTCAATTTAATTATGTAATTATACGTTATATAAATAATGATTAAGACAATTATAATATAGTACACGATATTACCCTCCCATAATTTTTCATTTATATCTATTATTTGACATTTACTTCCTTAATTCCTCTTTTATTTCAAAAGTTTCACTATTTTATAAAAGTTTCGTTATTTTACGAACTTATGTTCGTGATTTCTACGAATCAGAAGGTTGGGGGTTCGAGTCCCTCTGGGCGCACCACTTAAATATTATTAAAAAAATGGAGGGTTGATGCGAGAAGCCAATCCTCCATTTTTTTATGTTCTATTATAAATATAGGCAAAATCTATATTGCAGTTGATTTTAAATCGAAGATTTTGTCTATCTTAAAGCGGCTTTAAGCCGCTGTTTTAATATTGTTAATTTTTAGACTATTCTGGATATTTTTCGACATTTCTATTAATATATAAATATCAAGATTTTTTATACTTTATAATAATTATTTATAATCTAAAGGGGGAGTATCAAAACAATGGAAAAATTCACAACCAAAAGAAGCCTGTTTGACAAAATTGACTCAATATTAGAAAAGCACAATTGGAATAAGAACGACTTACTTGCTATCCTCTTAGAAACTCAATCAAACATTTCTCAAAATTATATTCCAGAAGAAGTAGCAAAATATATAAGTATCAAGTTGAATATTCCTACAAGTAAGGTTTATGATGTTATTACTTTTTTCTCAGCTCTTAACGATAAGCCAAAGGGAAAACACGTTATTCAACTATGTAAAAGTACTACCTGTAGATTGAATAAGTATCAAAAAGTTAGAGAGATTTTAGAAAGAGAATTAGGTATTAAAATGGGTGAGACTACAGAAGATGGAGAATTTAGTCTTGAATATACAGCTTGTTTCGGTGCTTGTGATATCTCGCCTGCATTTAGAATTGATGATAAGGTTTATGGAAATTTAAATGAGACTAAAATTAAAGAGATTATTAATAGTTACAGGAGGATTAATCATGAATAGAGTTGTTAATGTTATAACAAAAAATTTTAACAAATATAATATAGAATCAATTGATGAGTATGTTAAATTAGGCGGATTTGAAGCTTTGAAGAAAGCTTTTGAATTAGGGCCACAAGGTGTTATCGATGAGATTAAAGCTTCTGGATTAAGAGGAAGAGGTGGAGCAGCATACCCAACGGGGAAAAAATGGGAACAAGCAGCGAATGTAAAGGGAGATAGAAAAATTATTATATGTAATGCAGATGAAGGAGAACCAGCAACTTTTAAAGATAGATATTTACTAGAATATGACCCTTATAAAATAATAGAGGGAATGACCATTGCTGCTTATACAGTTAAAGCAAATGAAGGTTATATCTATATTAGAGAAGAATATAAACATCTTCATAACAAGGTTAGAAGAGCTATTGAATTAGCGAAAAAAGCCGGTTATTTAGGTGAAAAGATTTTAGGTACTGATTTTAAATTTGATATAAAGGTATTTTCAGGAGCAGGGGCCTATGTCTGTGGTGAAAATTCTTCTTTAATTGAGTCAATGGAGGGTAAAAGTGGTAGACCAAGAATAAAACCTCCATATATTAAACAATGTGGACTTTATAATCTTCCTACACTTGTAAACAATGTGGAAACGTTTGCCGCAGCAGCATCTATATTATTAATAGGTTCTGAAGAATATACAAAGTACGGAACTTCTGAAAGTAAAGGTACGAAATTAATTAGTTTATGTGGAAATATTAACAAGCCAGGTGCATATGAAATTCCTTTTGGTGTTACTTTAAGAGAAATTATATATGATATCGGTGGAGGTATTAAAGAAAATAAAAAATTAAAATTTCTTCAGCTTGGAGGGGCATCTGGAGCTATCGTTCCTGCTGATATGATAGATTTAAGATATTGTTATAAAGAATTAAAGGATCATGGAATTGAAATAGGTTCTGGTGCAATATTGGTAGCAGACGAAACAAATAGTGTGGTTGATTTCATAAAATCTGTACAAGACTTTTTCTTACATGAAAGTTGTGGAAAATGTACACCATGTAGAGAAGGAAACAGACAGATTACAAAAATAATCAATAGATTTGTTGCTGGAGATGCTAGTATAACAGATTTGAAAACAGTAGAAAAATTTGCCAACGTTATGAAATACGCTTCATTTTGTGGATTAGGAAAAACTGCTCCGACAGCTTTGCTCTCAGCGATAAAGCATTTTCCAGTAGAGTTTTATCAGCGAATTTATAAAGTGAGTAGATAAAGATACTAAAGTTCATAATATTGAGGAGGTTAAAAATGAGTAACTGTACAATTACTATTGATAATAAAGTAATAACTGTACCAGAAGGTACTACTATATTAGAAGCGGCTAAGAAAGTCGGTATTAATATTCCAACATTATGTCACCATCCAGATCAAAAAGTTAAAGCCAATTGTAGAATATGTTTAGTACAAACAGGACCTAATAAATTAGTTACTGCTTGCTCCACTCCAGTTTGGGATGGAATGAAAGTAAATACACATTCAAAATTAGTTAGAGATACGCAAAGAGGAGTACTTGAGCTAATTTTAGCAAATCACCCACAGGACTGTCTTAAGTGTATTAGAAATGGTAAATGTGAACTTCAGAAACTTTGTGAAATGTTTAATATTTCTAAGACTAATCTTGAAGAAGAAGTAGATTCTTTAGAAATAGATGAATCAAATCCAGCAATTATAAGAGATCATAGTAAGTGTATAAAATGCAATAGATGTATAGAAGTTTGTCAAGAAGTTCAAGGGGTAGGGATATTAAGTCAAGCACATAGATCAATCAATTATTGTATAACTCCTGCGTTTGAAAAGAAACTTATCAATACTTTGTGCGTTTTTTGTGGACAGTGTACTACTGTGTGTCCAGTTGGTGCTATATATGAAAAAGATGATACAGAGAAGGTATGGAACGCTCTATATGATGAAACTCTTCATGTAATTGTACAAATAGCTCCAGCTGTTAGGGTAAGTATAGGTGAGGAATTTGGCTTTGAGCCAGGTACAAATGTAACAGGAAAAGTAGTAGCTTCTCTTAGAAGACTTGGTTTTGATAAAGTGTTTGATACTAATTTTACTGCAGACTTAACAATAATTGAAGAAGGTCATGAATTATTACACAGAATACAGAATAATGGTGTGCTACCTATGATAACATCATGTAGTCCAGGTTGGATAAATTATTTAGAGGGGTTTTATCCAGACTTAATTAAGCATGTATCAACTTGTAAATCTCCTCAACAAATGTTTGGTGCACTTTCAAAAACATATTATGCTGAAAAAATGGGATTAGATCCATCGAAGATATTTACTGTATCTATAATGCCTTGTACAGCTAAGAAATATGAGGCTGATAGAGTAGAAATGTCATCCTATGGTTATAAAGACGTGGATGCAGTGCTTACAACAAGGGAACTTGCAAGAATGCTTAAATCTGCAAGTATTGATTTAGCAAATATTGAAGAAGAGGAATTTGATGAGCCTTTCGGAATTACAACAGGAGCAGCAGTAATATTTGGTGCAACTGGTGGGGTTATGGAGGCAGCTCTTAGAACGGTTTATGAGTTAGTAACTGAAAAAGAGCTTGAAAAGCTAGATTTTACTGAAGTTAGAGGACTAGAAGGCATTAAAGAAGCTGAAATTGATTTAAATGGGACATCTGTAAAAGTAGCTGTGGCTCATGGACTAAGCAATGCAAAGAAAATATTAGATATGGTTAAAAATGGGGAAGCAGATTATACATTCATCGAAATTATGTGTTGCCCAGGCGGATGCATTGGTGGTGGAGGACAGCCTATAGGAACTACTACTAAGGTTAAGGAAGAAAGAATTAAGGGTATTTATAATGTTGATAAAAGTATGAAGATTAGAAAGTCCCATGAAAATCCTGCGATCAAGCAGCTATATAAAGAGTTTTTAGGTAAGCCTCTTGGGAAGGTTTCTCATAAATTACTTCATACATCATATAGCCCTAGAAATCAAATATTAGATATAGACTATCTAAAATATGATAGCGAAGTTGCTACAACTGAAGAATAGAGTTAAAATATAGATAAAGTAATTTTAACTTGGAATCCACAGGCTTAGTTTTTATACTGGGCTTGTGGATTTTGTTTTGGTATATAGAAAATTATTAATTATGGATAAATTAACACAATTCCTGTTAAGTAAAATATGGAGAAAACAAGAGATTTTATAAGAAAAAAATAAATTAATTGAATAAAATTAATATGATTGGGTATCAATAATGTTGAAGACTACTGGCAATTATGCTATATTACTATATGTCTTTGCGGAAGCATAAAAATTAAGGACGAATAAGAATGAAAAAAGTTCTTGACATGATAAAACAAATCTGCTATAGTATTAAGAGTCGACGACAAAAGTCGACAAAGAAAAATGAGTTTGGTC